>JAQGIN010000107.1 GCA_028291125.1 Caulobacter sp. | reverse complement strand
CCTGCTTGACTTCCTACGCCTGCACGGAGCCCTCGAGGCATGAGTTCGACCCTTTCCGGCGCGGCTGTCGTGGCCGGGGTTTGCGGCCAGCCGATCGGCCATTCGATGAGCCCGCTGATCCACAACGCCTGGATCGCCGCCGCCGGCCTCGACGCCGTCTATGTGCCGTTCTCGCCCCCGGAGCGGCGGTTCGAGGCCTTCATCGACGGCCTGCGCGGCGGCGGCCTGCGCGGCCTCAACGTCACCATCCCGTTCAAGGAGCAGGCCCTGGCCCTGGCCGACCGGGCCAGCGACCTGGCCAAGATGGCCGGCGCCGCCAATCTGCTGATCTTCGAGGCCGACGGCTCGATCGTCGCCGACAACACCGACGGGCCCGGCCTGATCGGGGCCATCGCCGTCCAGGCCCCGGGCTTCGACGTCACCGCCGCCCCGGTGGTGATCCTCGGGGCCGGCGGCGCGGCGCGGGGCGCCCTGGCCGCCTTGCTGCTGGCCGGCGCCCCCGAGATCCGCGTCGTCAACCGCACCCTGTCGCGGGCCCAGGCCCTGGTCGAGGCCTTCGGCGACCATGTCCGCGCCGTGCCGGAGGCGGAGTTCGACTCCGCCCTGCCCGACGCCGGCCTGGTGATCAACGCCACGGCCCTGGGCCTGGGCGGCGGCCCCGGTCCCGAGGCGCGGCTGGAGCTGACTCCCGCCGACGCGGTGATCGTCGACATGGTCTACAAGCCGCTGCGCACCGAGTTCCTGCAGCGCGGCGAGGCCCTGGGCCGGCGCACGGTCGACGGGCTGGAGATGCTGCTGCGCCAAGCCATTCCCACCTTCGAGGCGCTGTTTGGCCAGACCCCGCCGGCCTCGGTCGATATCCGCGCCCTGGCCCTGGACCTGCTGGGAGAAGCCCGGTGATCACCGTCGGCCTGACCGGCTCGATCGGCATGGGCAAGTCGACCACCGCGGCGATGTTCGCCGCCGAGGGCGCGCCGGTCTATGACGCCGACGCCGCCGTCCACCTCCTCTATTCCCAGGGTGGCGCGGCGGTGGCCCCGGTCGAGGCCGCCTTCCCCGGCGTCGTCCGCGACGGCGCGGTCGACCGCGCGGCGCTCAGCGCCCGGGTGGTCGGCGATCCCAAGGCGCTGAGGTGGCTGGAGGCCATCGTCCATCCGCTGGTCGCGGCCGATCGCGGCGCCTTCTTCGACCAGGCCGCCGCCGACGGGGCGCAGATCGTCGTACTCGACATCCCGCTGCTGTTCGAAACCGGCGGCGAGGCCAAGGTCGACGCGGTGGTGGTGGTCTCGGCCCCCGCCGAGGTCCAGCGAGCCCGGGTGCTGGCCCGGCCGGACATGGACGAGGCCAAGCTCGACGCCATCCTCGCCCGGCAGATGGCCGACGTCGAAAAACGCGCCAAGGCCCACTATGTCATCGACACCAGCCGCGGCCTCGACGCCGCCCGCGACCAGGTCCGAGCGGTGCTGGCTGATCTGCGCCAACGGGCCGCGCTTGCTGCGGCCCGCGAACTGGATCATTGAAATCGCATGGCCCGGGAAATCATCCTCGACACCGAAACCACCGGCTTCGACCCGAAAACCGGCGACCGGCTGGTCGAAATCGGCTGCATCGAGGTCGTCGACTTCATGCCCACCGGCAAGTCATTCCACGAATATTGCGACCCGCTGCGCGACATGCCGGCCGAGGCCGAGAAGGTGCACGGCCTGTCGGGCGCCTTCCTGACCGGCAAGCCGAAGTTCGTCGAGATCGCCGACCGCTTCCTGGATTTCGTCGGCGATTCGCCGGTGATCGCCCACAACGCCAGTTTCGACCGCAGCTTCGTCAATTTCGAGCTCGAGAAGTGCGGCCGCGCCCCCCTGCCCGAGCCGCGCTGGATCGACACCCTGGCCATGGCCAAGAAGCGCTTCCCGGGCATGTACAATTCGCTCGACGCCCTGTGTAAGCGTTTCAAGATCAGCCTGGCCGACCGCGACAAGCACGGGGCCCTGATCGACGCCCACCTGCTGTCGATGGTCTATCTCGAACTGCAGGGTGGCAAGGAACGGGCGCTGGAACTGACCCAGGTGGTGGCGATCAACGCCGTCGCCGTGGCGATCCAGGGCTCCTACGGCGCCCGGCCCCGGCCGCTGGCCCCGCGCTCGACCGAGGACGAACGCCGCCTGCACGCCGAATTCGTCCACGCCAATCTCAAGGACGGCGCGGTCTGGCTGAAGTTCGGGCTGGAGCTGTAGGGCTTCCGTTCAGCGGACCCGCCCTCGCCCTTCGACAAGCTCAGGATGAGGGCTCCTTCAACGGCGGCTCAGTCGAAAACCTCATCCTGAGCCTGTCGAAGGACGAGGTTTTCGCTCCGCCGGCTTTGCCGCTTCAAAGATCCTACAGCAGCAGATCCGCCGTCACCGGCGCGTGGTCGCTGGGCCGCTCCCATTCGCGCACGGTGTCATGCACCCGGGATTCCGCCTTGCCGGTGGCGAAGGCCGCCGCGCGCAGGCCGGGGCTGGCCAGGATGTGGTCCAGGCGCAGGCCGCGATTGGACTTGCGGAAGTCGGCGGCGCGATAGCTCCACCAGGAGAACAGCTTTTCCGGCTCCGGCGTCGCCTCGCGCGGCAGATCGATGAAGTCCAGCGAGGCCTTCAGCGCCGCCATGGCCTCCAATTCGATCGGGGTGTGGCTGACGATCTTCGACATCTGCTTGTGGCTCCAGACGTCGTTCTCGCCGGGCGCAACATTGAGGTCGCCGGTGACGATCAGCGGATCCTTGCGGTCGCGGCGGGCCAGCTCGCGGGCCAGGGTCGCGTAGAAGTCCAGCTTGTGGTCGAACTTGGGGTTCAAGGCCCGGTCGGGCACGTCGCCCCCAGCCGGGATGTAGAAGTTCTGGATCTCGACCCCGGCCACCTTGGCCGAGACGCAGCGGGCGTGGCCCTCGCGGCAGGCGTTCAGCGTCGGAGCGTCCTCGATCGGCAGGCGCGAGGCGATGGCCACCCCGTGCCAGCCCTTCTGGCCGGCGATCCGCAGGTGCGGCAGGCCCATGTCGATGAAGGCCTGGCGGGGGAACTCGCCCTCCTGGCACTTGATCTCCTGCAGGCAGAGGACGTCCGGGGCCTGCTCGTCGACGAAGCGGGCGACCTGCTCGGCGCGCAGGCGGACGGAATTGACGTTCCAGGTGGCGAGACGAAGGCGCATGGCGCGGTCCTAGCGTGGTTTCAAGCCATGGCCGAACAGAAAAGCGCCCGGACGCACGAGGCGTCCGGGCGAGTATGTTCTCTCATGCCGCGACCGGGAGGGGATAGATCCGGCACGGTTCGTGATGAGCGGGTCGGGCGCTCATCACCATGCGTGCTAAATTTGCCACGGCGGTCATATTTGTCAAGCACAATCGCACTTGATTCTTGCTTGTTGTGAGAATGTCACAAATCACGGCTTGCCGACGCGCGGCCGCGGGTCGCTCAGCACGAACAGTTTCTTGTCCAAACCGCTGGCCGGCCGCAGGCCTGACAGCGTCACCCGGGTCTGGCCGCCCTTGACGTCGGTCACCGTCCAGCCGGTCAGGGCCACCGGCCCGTCGCTGAAGTCCAGGCTGATCTTGCCCAGGGTCTGGCGCTTGGCGTCGACGGCGGTGATCGAGAAGCCGTCGGCGCGGCGGGTCACGGCGCTGATCGTCACGCCCCGATCGAGGCGGACCTCGCGCGCCAGCAGCAGGGCCAGCGGCGTGCGGCTGAGCGGATAGCTCTCATAGCTCTTCAGCCGCGGGTCCCAGATGTTGACGTTGTTGCCGTTCGACACCACCAGCAGGCCGCTGGCCCCGTCATAGGCGAAGCGGGCCTTGCCCGGCCGCTGCAGCCACAGCTGACCGCCGGTGGTGACGCCGCGGGCGTCGACCTGGGTGAAGCGGCCGGCGACCGAACCGAGGGTCTGGATATAGGCGGTGGCCTTGTCGACCAGGGCCTGGTCGGCCGCCGACAGCGGCGCGGCCTCGGCGGTTGCGGCGCCCGCCGTCAGCAGGGCGGCGCCGGCCAGGGCGAGCAGAAAGCGGCGGGTGGGCGAGGTCATGCGGTCTCCTTGAGCGCAACCTTTGCCTTCAGCATGCGACGAGGGGAAGGCGATAGCGCGGCCATTTTCCGGCGCGTCGATGAAGTCTCGTTCAGGTTCAGGCGCAAAGCGCCCCTACCCGCATCTCCCAATTTGCTTCCCTCGCCCCTGTGGCGAGGGCCCATCGGTCAGCCGATCCACCGGTTCTCGTCCTGACGCCGCTCGCCCGCTGAACTCTGGGCCCTCGCCACAGGGGCGAGGGAAGCGGGTGGGGGAGCGGAGCGGATGTGAACTCCGAATCGACTAACCTCAGAGGGCCGGCGGCGGCGGCGCGAGGATGTCGCGCTTGCCGGCGTGGTTGGCGGCTCCGACAACGCCCTCCTTTTCCATGCGTTCCATCAGCGAGGCGGCGCGGTTGTAGCCGATCTGCAGGCGGCGCTGGATGTAGCTGGTCGAGGCCTTGCGGTCGCGGGTCACCACCGCCACGGCGTGGTCGTAGAGGTCGTTGGCCCCGCCCTCGCCGGCGAAGGCGCCCTCGATGACCTCCTCCTGCTCCTCGTCGCCGCCCGCCGTGACCTCGTCGAGATAGTTCGGCGTGCCCTGGTCGCGCAGGAAGCGGGCCACGGCCTCGACCTCGCCGTCGCTGACGAACGGGCCGTGCAGGCGGGTGATGCGGCCGCCGCCGGCCATGTACAGCATGTCGCCCTGGCCCAGCAGCTGCTCGGCCCCCTGCTCGCCGAGAATGGTGCGGGCGTCGATCTTGGAGGTGACCTGGAAGCTGATCCGGGTGGGGAAGTTGGCCTTGATGGTGCCGGTGATGACATCGACCGACGGCCGCTGGGTGGCCATGATCAGGTGGATGCCGGCGGCGCGGGCCATCTGGGCCAGGCGCTGCACGGCCCCTTCGATGTCCTTGCCGGCCACCATCATCAGGTCGGCGACCTCGTCGATCACCACCACCAGATAGGGCATGGGCTCGGGGCGGATCTTCTCGGTCTCGTAGATCGGCCGGCCGGCGTCATCGAAGCCCGTCTGCACCGTGCGCTCGAAATGCTCGCCCTTGGCGGCCGCCTCGTTGGCCTTCTCGTTGTAGCCGGCGACGTTGCGCACGCCGATCTTCGACATCCGCCGATAGCGGTCCTCCATCTCCCGCACCGTCCACTTCAGGGCGACGATGGCCTTCTTGGGATCGGTGACCACCGGGGCCAGCAGGTGCGGGATGCCGTCATAGACCGACAGCTCCAGCATCTTCGGGTCGATCATGATGAAGCGGCACTTCTCGGGCGGCAGCTTGTAGAGGATCGACAGGATCATGGCGTTGACCCCCACTGACTTGCCCGAGCCGGTGGTGCCGGCGATCAGCAGGTGGGGCATCTTGGCCAGGTCGGCGATATAGGGCTCGCCGCCGATGGTCTCGCCCAGGGCCATGGGCAGGGCCAGGTTGGTCTTGTCGTAGTCGCTGCTCGACAGCAGGTCGCGCAGATAGACCGTCTCCTTGCGCGAATTGGGCATTTCGATGCCGATGGCGTTGCGGCCTTGGGCCACCGCCACCCGGCAGGAGATGACGCTCATCGAGCGGGCGATGTCGTCGGCCAGGGCCACGACGCGGGCGGTCTTCACCCCCGGGGCCGGCACAAGCTCGTACATGGTGACGACGGGGCCGGGGCGGATCTGGTCGATCTGGCCCTTGACCCCGAACTCGGCCAGCACGCTCTCCAGCAGGCGGGCGTTCTGGCGCAAGGAGCCCTCGTCGAATTCCGACGAGCGCGGCTTGGGCTTGGCCAGCATGGCCAGCTCCGGCAACTGGAAGCCGCCCGGCTGCACGAAGTCGAAGGCCTTCTGCTGCTCGCGCTGCTCGCGGCCGGAATCCTTGGACGGCGCCTTGGGCTGGGCGATGGCCAGCGGCCGGGCCACGGGTGGGTCGATATAGGCGTCCTCGTCGGCGTCGCGGGGCGGGACGTAGGCCGGCTCGGCGCCGGGGCGCTCGGCCTTGGTCGCGGCGGCCTTGCGCGGCGCGCGGACCTTGGCGGCGGGCTCGGCCAGCGGCGGGGCGACGGGGCGGGGCTTGGGATTCAACAGGCCATGCAGGGCGGCGCCGACCGCGTCGGCGTCGAAACGGCGGAAACCGACGGCGTAGCCGAGGGCGATGGCGGCGCCGACCGCCAGCAGGCTGGCGGCGATCGGTGTGGCGGCGGGCAGGCGGGCGAAGGCGAACACCGCGGCCAGGCCGGTCAGCACGCCGTCGCCCCAGAAGCCGCCCAGGCCCTTGGCCAGCGGCCAGGCCAGCGGCGGGCGCGGCGCGGCCAACAGGCCGGTCAGGGCCAGCAGGCCGAGGACGCCGATCACGGCGCGCAGCCGCAGCCGGCCGCGGGCGGCGGCCGGGTCGGCCTGGGTGACGCGGGTCAGGCCGAAGATCAGCATCAGCAGGGCGGCGACCCAGGCCCCCAGGCCCAGGGACTGCATCATGGCGTCGGCGGCGACCGCCCCGGCCGAGCCGAGGGCGTTGCTGGCGCGGCCGGCGGACGCGGCGTTGAAGCTGGGATCGGCGGCGTTGTAGGTGGCGACCGACAGCAGCAGGCCGCCGCCGATGACGGTGATCACCCCGCCGCGGAACCGCGCCGTCCACGGCTGGGCCCAGCCGTAGCGGACCGCCTCGATCAGCAGCTCCACCCCAGATCGCCGCGCCGCTCGCGCCATACGCCCCTCCGAACCTCGTCGAACCGGCCCGTTGTGCGCCAAGAGGGTTAAGGGGCGTTTACCATGGGGGTGGTTTTGCGATTCAAGGTCGATAGACGGGGACAGGCACTCACCCCAGGGCGTTGGGGATAGATGTCGGGCGATGGGGGTGAGTGCCTGTCCCCGCTCCATCCATCCTGAACCCCCTACCCCGCCGCCGCCTCGAGCAGCGCCACGACCATGGCGTTGACCGGCGTCTGGATCCCGTGCCGAACGCCCAGGCGGACGATGACGCCGTTGCGGGCGTCGATCTCCGTCGGCCGGCCGGCCAGGCGGTCGGCATGCAGCGAATTGACCGAATCCGCCGGGGCGGCGCGGTAGCCGTCGATCACCGTCTCGACCAGGCTGGCGTCGAGCTCGGCCCCCTCCGCCCGGCCGACCGCGACGCACTCGGCCACCAGGTCGCGCATGATCGCCGCGATCGCCGGCCGCTGGACGACGCCGGCCGGCTTCAGGGTCAGGGCCGAGACCGCTCCGGCGCAGTTGATCCCCAGCTTGCGCCAGGCCTGGGTCTTGAAGTCGGGGGTGGTGGAGACGGCGATCTTGCCGCCGGCGAACAGGGCGGCGAAGGCGTCGCCGTCGAGGCTGTCGGGAACCAGGATCGTGCCGTAGCGGCGCTGGACGATGCGGCCCGGCCCCTGGCGCTCGGCCGGAATGTCGACCACCGCCGGGGTGATCCGCGCGGCCGGGACATAGGGCGAGAACCGCGCCACGTGCTCGACGCCGTTCTGCAGCACCGCCAGCCGGGTGTCTGGCCCCACCAGCCCGCCCAGCCAGGCGGCGGCGCCGGCGGCGTCATAGGTCTTGGTGGCGATCAGCACCCAGTCGACCGGCGACGCCTGGGTCGGATCGGTCAGCACCCGCGGCGTGGCGGTGATCGGGCCGTCCGGAGTGTCGACGCTCAGGGCGTCGAAGGCGGTGCGGGCGCAGACCGTCACCGACAGGGCGGGATCCTGGGCCAGCCAGGCGGCGACGGTTCCACCGACCGCGCCGGGGCCGATGACGGCGATGGAAGTCATGCGAAGCGCTCCGTGAAAAACCGGTTCGACATAGCCGGGCGGCGGCGGCGACCGCGCCAGGGCGCGGGAGGGCTGGACCAGGCCGGAACAAAAACAGAACGAAAAGAGTCCGCCCACGTCCGGACTCGTCGCAGGCGCCGGCCATACCGGGGGCATGGGTCTGTCCGAAGGACAGGATCGAGAGGCGAGTACGGTGATGGACTTGGAGTTGTTACGGACGTTGGCGGTGGTGCTGCCGGCGGTGGGCGGCGTGATCACCGCCGTCGCCGGCCTGGTGTGGGCGTTCCGGCGGCGGGAGTGAGGGGATGGATGGAGCGGGGACACACACCCACACCACGGTCTGAGCAAGCAAAGGCAAGATCGTGGTGTGGGTGTGTGTCCCCGTCTATCGACCCTAGGCCATGCCCAGGAAGTCGCGCTTGCCGACCTCGACGCCGTTGTGGCGCAGGATGGCGTAGGCGGTGGTCAGGTGGAAATAGAAGTTCGGCACGGCCTGGGTCAGCAGATAGGCTCGGCCCTTGATGATCGTGGTCTCGCCGCGCCGCACCAGGGCGATGTCGCGGTCCTCGGAGCCGTCGATCTGCTCGGCGGTGAAGTTGCGGGCGTAGGCCACGGCCTTCTCGACCCGGGCGATCAGCGCTTCGAAGCTGGTCTCGACGTCGTCCCAGGCCGGCACCTCGACCCCGGCCAGCCGGGCCAGCGGGCCCTTGGCGAAGTCGGTGGCCAGCTGGACTTGGCGGACCAGCGGGAACATGTCGGGATACAGCCGCGCCTGCAGCAGGGCGGCGGGGTCGATCTTGCGGTCGGCGGCGTGGACCGCGGCCTTGGCGAGGACGCCGCCCAGGCCGGTCAGGCCCTGGATGAAGACGGGGGCCGAAGCCTGGTGCATGGAGAGGGTCATCGGGTCAGGCCTTTTTCACGAATTCGGTCTTCAGGACGAGGTCGCGGACCTTTTCGGCCCGGCATTCGATCTCGCCGTCGTCGCCGGTCAGGCGGATGCCCTTGATCAGGGTCCCGCGCTTCAGGGTCACGGTCGTGCCCTTGACCTTGAGGTCCTTGATCAGGGTGACGTTGTCGCCGTCGACCAGTTCGGCGCCGTTGCTGTCGCGGACGGTCATGGTGGCATCCTCGGTTACAAAAAAGGGGCGACCAAGGTCGCCCCTTCCGCTGTCTGGGATCGAAGCGCCGCTTATTTCAGCGACGGCTCGATGACCTTGCAGGCCTCGATCAGGCCCTGGACGCTCTCCACCGACTTGGCGAACATCGCCTTCTCGTTGGCGTCGGTGGTGAACTCGACGATGCGCTCGACGCCGGCGGCGCCGATCATCACCGGCACGCCGACATAGAGGCCGCTGAGGCCATACTGGCCGGTCAGATAGGCGGCGCAGGGCAGGACGCGCTTCTTGTCCTTGAGGTAGCTGGTGGCCATGGCGATGGCGCTTTCGGCCGGGGCGTAGAAGGCGCTGCCGGTCTTCAAGAGGGCGACGATCTCGCCGCCGCCGCCGCGGGTGCGCTTGACGATGCCGTCGAGCTCGTCCTGGGTCATCCAACCCTGGGCGACGACTTCCGGCAGCGGCAGGCCGGCCACCGTCGAGTGGCGAACCATCGGCACCATGTCGTCGCCGTGGCCGCCCAGGGTCCAGGCGTGGATGTCCTCGACCGAGACGCCGGTCTTCTCGGCCAGGAAGTAGGCGAAGCGGGCCGAGTCCAGCACGCCGGCCATGCCGACCACCTTCTCGACCGGCAGGCCCGAAAACTGCTGCAGCGCCCAGACCATGGCGTCCAGCGGGTTGGTGATGCAGATGACGAAGGCGTTGGGGGCATGCTGCTTGATGCCCTCGCCGACGGCCTTCATGACCTTCAGATTGATGCCCAGCAGGTCGTCGCGGCTCATGCCCGGCTTGCGCGGCACCCCGGCGGTTACGATGCAGACATCGGCGCCGGCGATCTCGGCGTTGGAATTGGCGCCCTTCAGGCTGACGTCCTTGCCGAACACGGCCGAGGCCTCGGCGATGTCGAGCGACTTGCCCTGGGGGGTGCCCTCGGCGATGTCGAACAGGATGACGTCGCCCAGCTCTTCGCGCGCCGCGATGTGAGCCAGGGTGCCGCCGATCATGCCGGCGCCGATGAGGGCGATCTTCGCGCGAGCCATACCGTTACGTCTCCGAGAGGCTGTCGTTGAGGAAAAACTTCGGGCGCGGTCTAGACCCGGAACGGCCCAGCCTCAAGCCCTCTTCCCCCCTTCGCTGCACTGCGGCAGAACTAGTCGCAACGTACAAAAGGACACATGGGGATGAGCAAGACCGATCCGGGGAATTATTTCGAGGACTTCCGGCCAGGCCAGGTGATCGACCACGCCACCCCGCGCACCGTCACCGCCGGCGACGTGGCCCTCTACACCGCCCTTTACGGCCCACGCTTTGCTTTGTTCTCGTCCGACGAATTCGCCCGCTCGTGCGGCCTGCCGGCCGCGCCGGTCGATCCGCTGATCGCCTTCCACACCGTGTTCGGCAAGACGGTGGCGGACATCAGCCTCAACGCCGTGGCCAATCTCGGCTACGCCGAGGGCCTGTTCCTGGCCCCGGTCTATCCGGGCGACACCCTGACGGCGGTGTCGGAGGTGATCGGGCTGAAGGAGAACTCCAACCGCCGGACCGGCGTCGTCCATGTCCGCACCACCGGCGTCAACCAGCGCGGGGTGGCGGTGCTGTCCTATGTGCGCTGGGTGATGGTGCGCAAGCGCGACCCGGCCGCCGCGGCCCCCGAACCGGTGGTTCCGATCCTGGCCGAGGCGGTGACGGCCAGGGACCTGGTGGTCCCGCCCGGCCTGTCGTTCGCCAAGTACGACTTCGCCCTGGCCGGGGCGGCCCACGCCTACGAGGACTACGCGCTCGGCGAGCGCATCGACCATGTCGACGGCATGGCGGTGGAAGAGGCCGAGGCCCAGCTGGCGACGCGGCTGTGGCAGAACACCGCCAAGGTGCATTTCAACCAGTTCGAACGGGGGAAGGAGCCGCCCGGCCGACGGCTGGTCTATGGCGGGGTGGTGATCTCCACGGCCAAGGCCTTGTCGTTCAACGGCCTGCAGAACGCCGGCCTGGTGCTGGCGATCAATGGCGGCCGGCACGTCAATCCGTTCTTCGCCGGGGGCACGGTGTTCGCCTGGAGCCAGGTGCTCGACAAGGCCGATCTCGGCCCCTGCGGGGCGCTGCGGCTGCGGCTGGTGGCCACCCAGGACCGGGTCTGCGACGACTTCCCCGACCACGAGGACGGAACCTATCCGCCGGCGGTGATCCTCGACCTCGACTATTGGGCGGCGGTTCCCAAGCGTGGCTGAGTTCGTCCTCGATCCGGCCTTCGTGGCCACCTCCGAGGCGCTCGGCGACCTGCCGCTGTGCCACGCCCGCCTGCAGGCCGACGCCCGCTATCCGTGGATCGTGCTGGTTCCCCGCGTCGCCGGCGCCCGCGAGCTGGAGGACCTGTCCGCCGCCGATCGGGTCTGGCTGATCGAGGAAACGGTGCTGGCCGGCGCGGCGACGCGGGCGGCCGGGGCGGCGCTGGGCCTGGCGGTCGACAAGCTCAATGTCGGGGCGCTGGGCAATGTCACCCCGCAGCTGCACGTCCATGTGGTCGGCCGCCGGGTCGGCGACCCCGCCTGGCCGGGGCCGGTCTGGGGGCAGGGTCAGGCCAAGCCCTACCCGCCGGAGCGCCTGGCGGCGGCGATCGACGCCGCGCGGCGGGCGTTGGGGCTCTAGTCCTTCCCGCTCACCGCCATTTCCAATTTCGCCCATCATCCCCGCGAAAGCGGGGACCCAGGTGTTTTATCGTCGAGCGTCTAGGGCTTCAGAAAAAGCCTGGGTCCCCGCTTTCGCGGGGATGAAAGTAGAAAGCAGTCTAGCGCCGCCTCTTCTTGCGGCTGGTCGTCGCCTTGGCCTTGCCCTTCTTGGTCTTCATCGCCTTGGCCTTGCCGCCCTTGGTCGCCTTGGCGCACTTGGCCTTGGCGGCCTTCAGGGCCTTGCCCTTCTTGCCCTTGGTGGCGCAGGCGGCGGGTGGGGGCGCGGCGCGGATCGGGGCGTAGGCCGACGGCCAGATCACCGGACCGCGGCCCGAGGCGGCGTAGCCGGCCGGCAGGGCGGGCGGGGCTTCGCGCTCGGCGGTGACGGCCAGGCTCGACCCGCCCTCGACCAGGGTCCCGGCCCAGCGCGCGCCGCCCAGCGGCCGCAGGGTCAGTTGGGCGTTTTGGGCCCCGGGCGGCGAGAAGATGGCGACCACCGTGTCATCGGCGTGGTCGAGGCTGTCGATCAGGCCGGTGGAGCCGACCGCGCCTGGCTTGCGCACGTCGCGCCAGGCGCCTTCCAGCACGCCATCGCCGGCCCCGCGGTCGACGATCTGCAGGGCCAGCAGCGGCGCGCCGTCCGGACCGATGACCGACCAACCGCCGTCGAGCGGGCCCTGCAGCCCCTGGGCGGCGGCGATCGAGCTCTTGATCCGCAGGTCATAGGCCTGGGCGATGGGCAGGGTCCCGACCGGGGTCGAGACGACGCGGGGCGGCGGGGGCGGCGCCGGCGTGGGAGCGGCGGTCTCGGCCGCCTCCTCGTCGGTGGTCTTCGGACCGGTCGGGGCCAGCAGGGCGTCGAGCGGATCGACGGCGTCGGCGGCCGGGGTCGCCACCGACGCGGCGGCCGGAGCGGGGATCAACGGCGGGGCCGGGGCCTGCTGGGCCAGGGCCGGGCCGGCGGCGAAGGCGAGGATCAAGAGCAGGGCGCGCATCGAGATCGTCCTAGGCCGCCGCGCCGATGGCGGCGGCCACCGCCACCAGCCGCTCGGCCTGGGCCAGGTGCAGGCGCTCGGCCATCTTGCCCTCGACCCGCAGGGCTCCCTTGCCGGCGTTGGCCGGGTCGGCGAAGGCGGCGATCACCGCCTGGCTCCAGGCGATCTCGTCGGCGCTGGGCGAGAAGGCGGTGTTGCAGATCTCCAGGTGCTTGGGATGGATCAGGGTCTTGCCGTCGAAGCCGAAATCGACGCCCTGGCCGCAGACCGCCCGCAGGGCGTCGAGATCGTCGATGTCGTTGTGCACCCCGTCGAGCAGGCTCAGGCCGTGGGCCCGGCCGGCCGCCACCGCCAGCGACAGGATCGGCAGGAAGGCCTCGCGGCCTGGGGTTTGGCGGGCCCGCATCTCCTTGGCCAGGTCGTTGACCCCCATCACCCAGGCGGTCAGCCGGGTGTCGTGGGCGCAAGCGGCGATCTCCCACAGGTGGAACACCGCCGCTCCGGTCTCGATCATCGTCCACAGCCGGGTCTGGGCGGGCGCGGCGTGCAGGGCGGCGTCATAGGCGTGGACGTCGGCGGCGGCGTTGACCTTGGGAACCAGCACCGCGTCGGGGCCGGCCTGGGCGGCGGCCTTCAGGTCGTCGACCCCCCAGGGGGTGTCGAGGCCGTTGACGCGGATCACCACCTCGCGGCCGCCGAAGCCGCCGGCCTGGACGGCGGCGACCGCCGCCTCGCGCGCCGCGACCTTCATCTCCGGCGCCACCGCGTCCTCCAAATCGAGGATGATGACGTCGGCGGCCAGGCTGCGGGCCTTGTCCACCGCCTTGGCGTTGGAGGCCGGCATGTACAGCGCGCTGCGGCGCGGCCTGGCGAGATCGGTCATACCGGCGGTTTCCTGTGCCCCGTCCTTCTTAAGCATTGGAACGCGTCCGGGAAAAGCGGCGAGCGGCGACACAATGTTTTTCGCGCGCCCCGTCGCGGGCGGCCAAAACCGGGTTAGGATCGGCCCATGACCACGCGCTATGACGACCGCGCCCGCAATGTCCTCGGCGAAGAGCTGCAGTCCTGCTCGCTCAACCCGGTGACCGGCTTCTATCGCAACGGCTGCTGCGAGACCGGGCCGCACGATCTGGGCCTGCACACCGTCTGCGCGGTGATGACGCCCGAATTCCTGGCCTTCTCCAAGGCCATGGGCAACGACCTGTCGACCCCGCGCCCGGAATTCGCCTTTCCCGGCCTCAAGCCCGGCGACCGCTGGTGTCTGTGCGCCGGCCGCTGGACCGAGGCCCTGGAGGCCGGCATGGCCCCGCCGGTGGTGCTGGAGGCCAGCCACGAGGAGATGCTGGCCATCGTGCCGCTGGGGGTGCTGAAGGACCACGCGGCGGCATGAGCGAAGACCCCGGCGGCGAGGTCGTGCTGATCAACGTCTTCACGGTCGCGCCGGAGAACCAGCAACGGCTGATCGACCTGTTGACCCGCGCCACCGACGGCTCGGTCAATCGCGCGCCCGGCTTCGTCTCCGCCACGCTCCACCGTGGCCTCGACGGGACCAAGGTGACGATGTACGCGCGGTGGCGCAGCGCCGAGGCCTATCAGGCGATGCGCCAAGCCCCAGGCCCGCGGCCGTTTCTGGACGAGGCCCTGGCCCTGGCCCGGTTCGAGCCGGCCATGTACGAGGTCGTGCGGACGTTCCGGTCCCTCGGCGAAGAGGCCTAGCCGACCAGCGGGTAGTCCCGCTCCAGCCGGTAGGCCGAGCCCGACTCGGTTCGCCAACTCGAATACAGCCCGAAGCGGTCGATGCGGAACGGCGGCGATCTCAGCAGGCTGTTGGCCTGGATCCAGGCGGCGACCTCCGCCTGGGGCGAGCGCTTCAGATAGGCCAGGGTGACGTGCGGCGTGTAGCGCCGCGCCTCAGGCTTCAGCTCGGCCCGGCGGGCGGCGGCCTCGTTGGCCTTGGCCAGGCGGCGCAGGTCGGGATTCTCGGCCAGGCCGGCCCACAGGGCGTGGATGTCGACCCCCTCGCCGAAATGGCCGACGCTTTCCAGCGACAGGTCGAGGGCGGGAGCCTCGATCGTCGCCAGCTGTTCGTCGAGGTCGGCGGCCTGGGTCTCCTGGACGTCGCCGATGAACTTCAAGGTGACGTGGAACGCCTCGCGCGGCCGCCAGCGCGCGCCCTCGACGCCGGCCTGGCGGAGGATCAGGGGCTCGCCGATCTCCGGCGGGAGGGCGATGGCGGTGAACAGGCGGATCATGAGTGTCGGTCTTCAGGCTGCCAACCAGGTCTAGCACTATACCCTCGTCATCCCGGCCGTAGCGTAGCGAAGAGCCGGGACCCAGGGGCGTGCGCACCGCCCTGGGTCCCGGACCGCGCTTCGCGCTTCCGGGATGACGACGTTGTTTGGTTTCAGCCTTGGCTCACGGGCACGGATTGGGCTGCCGCACGTGCAGCGCCGTGACCGCCTTCTCCAGCTCCTCGGTCCAGGTCAGGTCGAAGGCGTCGATATTGGTCTTCAGCTGGGCCATCGAGGTGGCGCCGATGATGGTGGCGGTGACGAAGGCGCGGGTGTCGCAGAATTTCAACGCCAGCTGGGCCGGGTCGAGGCCGTGGTCGCGGGCCAGGGCGATATAGGAGCGCATCGCCGCCTCGGCCCCGGGGCCCTCGTAACGCTGCATGCGGTTGTACAGCGCCTTGCGCGAACCCTCCGGCACGGCCCCGTCCAGGTACTTGCCGGTCAGCCAGCCCTGGGCCAGCGGCGAATAGGCCAGCAAGCCGACGTCCTCGCGCACGGCGATCTCGGCCAGGCCGAACTCGAAGGTGCGATTGGCCAGGTGATAGGCGTTCTGGATCGAGGCGATGCGCGGCAGGCCGCGGGCCTCGCTTTCGGCCAGGAACTTCATCACCCCCCAGGGGAATTCGTTGGAGACGCCGATCGCCCGGATCGTCCCCGCCTTCACGTGGCGGTCGAGGGCCTCGAGGATGTCGCCAAAGCTTTCGAACGCCTGGTCGTAGTCCTTGAAGGTCATGCCGCCGAAGGTGCGCACCGCTCGGTCGGGCCAGTGCAGCTGGTAGAGGTCGAGATAGTCGGTCCCCAGCCGCCGCAGCGAGCCCTCGAGGGCCTCGTCGATCTGGGCCCTGGTCTGGCGGGTGGTCGCGCCGTCCTTGCGCATCCAGGGCAGGCCGCCGAAGGCCGCGCCCTGGCCGGCCACCTTGGAGGCCAACACGATCTGGTCGCGCTTGCCGCTCTTGGCCAGCCACGACCCGATGTGGCGCTCGGTCGAACCTTGCGTCTCGGGATTGGGCGGACTGGCGTACATCTCGGCCGTGTCCCAGAAATTGATCCCACGCTCGAGCGCGTAGTCCATCTGGGCGTGGGCCTCGGCTTCCGTATTCTGCGAGCCCCAGGTCATGGTGCCCAGGCAGCAGCGCGAGACCTGGATGCCGGTGCGGCCGAGTTGCGAAGTGTCCATCAGCGCTGTTTTCCCTGCGTGGTCGCCAGACCGGGATAGAGCACAAGGTCAGGGCCGCGCGCCAGTCCGGCCAAGCTCGAACAAGGCCCCACAGCGCGCGGGGCCTTGCGCCAAACCGGCTCCGACCCGATATTCATCAGGCGTCCGCAAGGGACGTGACCTTTAAAGGGCTTAAACTCGATGAGCGACTTCAACCGCGGCTATGCGCGCCCGATCCCGGCGGATCGCGCCGACATGTCGGTTGACGCCGGCCTGCGCGCCTTCATGCTCGGCGTCTACAACAAGGTGGCCCTCGGCCTCTTGCTGTCCGCCGCCCTGGCGTTCCTGACCAGCGCTTATCCGCCGGTGCGGGACATGCTGTACCTGACCACCGCCGACGGCGGCCTGGCCGGCTTCACCCTGGCCGGCAACATCATCCGCTTCGCCCCGCTCGTCATGATGCTGGTGGCGATGTTCGCGATGAAGAACCCCACCGCCCAGAGCTCGGGGGCCCTCTATTGGGGCATTGTCTCGACGATCGGCGCGGGTCTCGGCGTCTGGCTACTGGCCTATACCGGCACCTCGGTGGCCTCGACCTTCCTGATCACCGCGGCGGCCTTCGGTGGGCTGAGCCTGTTCGGCTACACCACCAAGAAGGACCTGACCGGCTTCGGCAGCTTCCTAATCATGGGCCTGATCGGCCTGGTGATCGCCTCGCTGGTGCAGATGATCTTCCACCTGCCGGGCCTGAGCTTCATCATCAGCGTCCTGGGCGTGCTGATCTTCTCGGGCCTGATCGCCTACGACACCCAACGCCTGAAGATGAGCTACTACCAGATGGGCGGCGACCAGCAGGCTATGGGCGTGGCCACCAATTACGGCGCGCTGAACCTGTATCTGAACTTCATCAACCTGTTCCAATTCCTGCTCAGCATCTTCGGCAGCCGCCGCTAGATCCTGGTCCAGGCTTGAACAAGAAGGCCCCGGCGGGACACCGCCGGGGCTTTTTCTTTTTTGATAGGTCGGGCGAGCCAGCCCGCATCCTAATTTTCATCATCCCCGCGAAAGCGGGGACCCAGGTGTTTTATCGTCGAGCGCCGGGGGCTTCAGAAAAGCCTGGGTCCCCGCTTTCGCGGGGATGATGGCTGAGAGGGATGCTCATCGACAAGGGCCCCCTCAGTCCACGACCTTGAACCGGCCCTTGTCGAACAGCTTCAGCACCTGATCCAAGTCGTGGCCGCGCTTGAGGATCAGGCCGCCGCGGCCGATCACCGCCCAGGCCCCCTGGCGCTGGGCCAGGGCCGGGCGCTTCTCGATGCGGTACAACGGTTCTTCCGAGGCGTGGCGGAACACCGAGAACACCGCGCTGTCGGCCAGGCCGGCGACCCCGTAGTCGCGCCACTCGCCAGCCGCGACCATGCGGCCGTACAGACGCATGAGCCGGTCGAACTCACGCCGTTCGAAGAAGATCACGCCGGCCAGCGGGGGACCGGATCCGGGACGGGTGTCGAAGGCCATCGGCCGAATCTAACCCGAAAATCGGCCACAAGGCGAGCGTTGCAATGGCGCCACGCTGGCCGTCCGACGACACGCGACGGTCAAGGAGCGCCTTGAAAGGACCTTAATTCGGACTTCTGGCCGCCTGCTTACGCCGCCATGGTCCGACTGTCGGCTGATCGGACGCCCCGCGGTTCGGGATCCTGAACAGCCCCCCCAGCCCCTCCTTGATCGTGGGTCCGGTCGGCCGACAGAGTTTATTTCCCTCCCCCAAGGATCCCCGCGGCCGCCCCCCCGGCCGCGGGGATTTTTCGTTTGTCCGGACAACGGCCGTCGCGCCGCGAAACGACCTTAGTTTGGTCGCCTCCGCGCCGCCTTGGTCGGCGACAGTCTGAAGGTCGGTTGATCGGGCGGCTCGCGGTTTCGGATTTAAACAGCCCCCCAGCCCCATTCGGGATCGTGGCCCGTTCGGCCGGCAAACCCTCGGTAAGGTCCCCGCGGCGCCCCTCGCCGCGGGGATTTTTTCATTTGGGCTAGCGACTGGCGGTCTTGCCGCCATCGGTCTTGGCGGGGGTCGCCTCGAGGGCGCCGAGAACGCGGCCGCCCTTGGTCCCCTGGACGATCACCACCGCGGCCAGATCGGGATCGCCAGCGGGCGGCAGCTTGTACAGCTTGGGCCGACCGCTCCAGGGGCCCAGCAGCACGAGCTCGCGGACGACATTGCGATGCACCAGGGTCTGGCCGCGATTGTCGCCGCGCCGCACGGCGACGTCCTGCTCGCGCGGATCGTAGCGCACCAGCCAGACCTCGCCGCCGCCGCGCGGAACCGGACCGGAGCCCACCGCTACGCGGCTAGCGCCGATGAATTCCATGTCGGGCGAGCGGTTGGGAGCCTTGATCGCCGCCGCCACCAGGGTCTCGACCGCCTCGGCCTTGACCCCGGAGGTCTGGGCCTTGCCGTCGACCACCACCTGCGGCGTGTAGACGTCGCGCAGCGCCAGGCGCTTGGCGTAGGCGCGCTGCCGCTCGGCGAAGGCCGGCTTGGCGAAGGTGTCGGGCCAGCCGAGATAGTCCCAGTAGTCGACGGAATAGGTGAGGGTCAGCACGCCGTCGCGATCGGCGAGGTCGGCGGCCATCTGATTCGCCTTGCCGCAGGACGAGCAGCCCTGGGCGGTGAACAACTCGACCACCACGGGGGGCTTGGCCCAAGCGGGGACCGGCGCGAAACCGCTCAGCGCCAGAATCACCAGAGCCAGATGGAGGAGAGGGAAAGCCGCCTTACGCATTGCGGCGCACTTAAGCCAAGAATGGCCGGTTTAGCCGTTCACGAGGCCGTGAAGGTGGCCGTCTTGCAACAAAGCTTGCCACAAAGACGGCCGCCCGACGCGGTTTCGGTCCGAAGGCGGCCCCTCCCATCGGGAAGGGCCGCCGGCTCGGATCGCCTTAGTCGGCGCGCGCCAGGTTGCGCAGCACGTAGTTGAGGACGCCGCCGTTGCGGAAATATTCCAGCTCGGTGGGCGTATCGATCCGGCAGCGCACCGGGAAGCGGGCGATGCGGCCGTCGGTCGGACGGTACAGCTCGACGATCAGCTGCTTGCGGGGCGACAGGTCCTGCAGGCCGCGGATCGAGACGATCTCCTCGCCGGTCAGCTCCAGGCGCTGCCAGCCGTCCTGCAGGAACTGCAGCGGCAGCACGCCCATGCCGACCAGGTTGGAGCGGTGGATGCGCTCGTAGGTCTCGGCGATCACCGCCCGCACGCCCAGCAGCTTGGTGCCCTTGGCCGCCCAGTCGCGCGACGAGCCGGTGCCATAGTCCTTGCCGGCGAACACCACCGCCGGGCGGCCTTCCTCCTGGTAGCGCATGGCCGCGTCATAGATCGACAGCACCTCGCCCGAGGGGAAGTGCTTGGTGACCCCGCCCTCGATGTCGGGGGTGATCTTGTTGCGGATGCGGATGTTGGCGAAGGTGCCGCGCATCATCACTTCGTGGTTGCCGCGGCGGGCGCCGTAGCCGTTGAAGTCCAGCGGCTGGACGCCGTTGGCGATCAGGTACTGGCCGGCCGGGCTGGTGGTCTTGATCGAGCCGGCCGGGCTGATGTGGTCGGTGGTGATCGAGTCGCCGAACACCGCCAGCACCCGGGCCTCGATGATGTCGGTGACCGGGGTCGGGGTCATCGACATGTTCTCGAAATAGGGCGGGTTCTTGACGTAGGTGGAGTCGCTTTCCCAGGCGTAGGTCTGGCCGCCGGTGATCTTGATCCCCTGCCAGTTCTTGTCGCCCTTGAACACGTCGCCATAGCGGCTGGCGAACATCTTCTCGGTCACCGACTTGCGCTGCAGGGCGGCGATTTCCTCGTTGGTCGGCCAGATGTCCTTGAGGAACACCGGCTTGCCGCCCTTGCCCTCGCCGAGCGGTTCATTGACCAGGTCGATCTTCATCGAGCCGGCCAGGGCGTAGGCCACCACCAGCGGCGGCGAGGCCAGGTAGTTGGCGCGGACGTCCGGATTGACCCGGCCCTCGAAGTTGCGGTTGCCCGACAGCACCGAGCAGGCGACCAGGTCGCCGTCCGAGATCGCCTTGGAGACGGCCTCCGGCAGCGGGCCCGAATTGCCGATGCAGGTGGTGCAGCCATAGCCGACCAGGTTGAAGCCCAGGGCGTCGAGGTGCTTGGTCAGGCCGGCCTTGGCCAGATAGTCGGTGACCACCTGCGAGCCGGGAGCCAGCGAGGTCTTCACCCACGGCTTGACCTTCAGGCCCTTGGCCACCGCGTTCTTGGCCAGCAGGCCGGCGGCGATCAGCACCGAGGGGTTGGAGGTGTTGGTGCAGGAGGTGATGGCGGCGATGACCACGTCGCCGTGGCCGATGTCGAAGTTCTCGCCGGCCACCGGGGTGCGGGCGTCGGTCGAACCGGCCTTGCCGAAGTCGTTGGCCAGGGCCTCGGCGAACTTGACGGCGGCGTCGGACAGCAGCACCCGGTCCTGCGGACGCTTGGGGCCGGCCAGCGACGGCAGCACGCCCGACAGGTCGAGCTCCAGGGTGTCGGTGAAGGTCGGCTCGGCGACGCCGGGCTCCCACCACAGGCCCTGCTCCTTGGCGTAGGCCTCGACCAAGGCGACGCGATCGGCCGGACGGCCGGTGCCCTTCAGATAGGCGATGGTCGAGGCGCTGACCGGGAAGAAGCCGCAGGTGGCGCCGTATTCCGGGGCCATGTTGGCGATGGTGGCCTGGTCTTCCAGGGTCAGGCTGGCCAGGGCGTCGCCGTAGAATTCGACGAACTTGCCGACCACGCCCTTCTTGCGCAGCATCTGGGTGACGGTCAGCACCAGGTCGGTGGCGGTGGCGCCTTCCGGCAGCCGGCCGGTCAGCTTGAAGCCGACGACCTCGGGGATCAGCATCGGGATCGGCTGACCCAGCATGGCCGCCTCGGCCTCGATGCCGCCGACGCCCCAGCCCAGCACCGCCAGGCCGTTGACCATGGTGGTGTGGGAGTCGGTGCCGACCACGGTGTCGGGATAGGCGGTGGTTTCGCCGGCCGCCTCGTTGGTCCAGACGGTTTGAGCGAGATACTCAAGATTCACTTGGTGACAGATGCCGGTGCCGGGGGGCACGACGCGGAAGTTGTTGAAGGCCGACGAGCCCCAACGCAGGAAGCGGTAGCGCTCCAGGTTGCGCTCGTATTCGCGGGCGACGTTGTCGTCGAAGGCCTTGGGGGTGCCGAAGTTGTCGACCATCACCGAGTGGTCGATGACCAGGTCGACGGGGTTCAGCGGGTTGATCTTGGCGGGGTCGGCGCTCAGGGCGACCATGGCGTCGCGCATGGCGGCCAGGTCGACGACGGCCGGAACGCCGGTGAAGTCCTGCATCAGCACACGGGCCGGGCGGAAGCTGATCTCGTGCTCGACGGCGCCCTTGTTGACCAGCCAGTTGGCCACGGCCTGCAGGTCGTTGTCGCGCACCGAGACGCCGTCTTCGTGGCGCAGCAGGTTCTCGAGCAGCACCTTCATCGACACCGGCAGGGCGCTGGCGCCCGTCAGGCCGGCTTCCTCAGCGGCGCGAAGGCTGTAATAGACGTAGGTCTTGCCACCGACGGTCAGTTCGCGTCGGGTTTTAAGGCTGTCCAAAGACGCCATTGTTGGGGATTCCTTCTCTGTCCACGGCCGTCCGAAAACCACTCCCGGGATCGCGCGATCGAGGGGGACTCACAGCGTCCACCCCCGCGCCGCGTACGCCCCTGTCTGTCTGGAGGGTGACGGCCGAGCGCTTCTTAGCGCCGCCGGCCCGCGTCGTCCATGCAATGGGCGAAGAGATGGCCAAGGTTTGGCCATGATAAGAATCGTTCGCATCAAGACCTTGGCCCTGACTCGCGGCGAGCGACGACTGTTCTCGGACCTGGATCTCGAGATCTCGTCCGGCCAGGCGGTGGCGCTGACCGGCCGCAACGGGGCCGGCAAGACCAGTCTGTTGCGCGCCGTCGCCGGTCTGCTGCGGCCGCGGGCCGGCGACATAAGCTTTCTGGGCGCGGACGGCCCGCTCGAGGCCGAGGCGGCCCGGGCCGAGGGTCTGCACCTCGTCGGCCACCAGGACGGGTTGAAGGCGGCCCGCACCGCCTGGGAGGAGCTGACCTTCCAGACCCTGTGGACCGGCGGCTCGACCGCCTCGGCCCGGGCGGCGGCCGAGCGGTTGGACCTGACGCGGCTGCTGGACCTGGAGGTGCGGCGGCTGTCGGCCGGCCAGAGGCGACGCCTGGCCCTGGCCCGGCTGGTCGCCAGCCCGCGGCCCTTGTGGCTGCTCGACGAGCCGATGGCCCCGCTGGACACCGGCCACCGCGAAGGCTTCGGGACGATCATGGCCGAGCACCTGGCCGGCGGCGGCCTGATCCTGGCGGCGGTGCACGATCCGCTGCCGGTGCCGGCCCGCTCCGTCGAGATCGGCGGCGACGCCCGCGCGGAGATCGCGGCGTGAGGGGCTTTGGCGTGCTGCTGCGGCGCGAACTGGCCCTGGCCTGGGGGCAGGGCGGCGGCCCGCTGCTGGCCCTGGCCTTCTACGCCTGCGTCGTCACCCTGCTGCCGCTGGCGGCCGGCCGCGCCCCCGAGCGCCTGGCCCTGATCGCGCCGGGGATCGCCTGGCTGGCCCTGGCCCTGGCGGCGCTGCTGTCGCTGGAGCGCCTGTTCGAGCGCGACTTCGAGGACGGGGCCCTGGACCTGCTGGCCCTCGGCCCCCTGCCGCTGGAGCTGACCGCCTTCGTCAAGTGCCTGGCTCAGTGGCTGGCCACCGGCGCGCCGCTGGCCCTGGCCGCGCCGATCGCCGCCCTGGCCCTGGGCGCGCCGTCGCGGATCCTGCCGCTGCTGGTGCTGTGCGGCCTGGCCGGGGGCCTGGCCTTCGCCTTCCTCGGCGGCCTGGGCGCCGCCCTGGCCCTGGGCAGCCGCCGCGGCGGCCTGCTGGTGGCGGTGATCGTGCTGCCGCTGTTCGTACCGCCGGTGATCTTCGGGGCCGGGGCGCTGGACGCCCTGGCGGCCGGCCTGCCGTGGACCGGCGGCCTGTGGCTGTTGCTGGCCTATGCCGCCGCCGCCGTGGCCCTGTGCCCGCTGGTCATGGCCGCCGCTTGCCGCAACGCCCTGGACTGAACCCCGCTCGGCGGCGTCAAACCTGTAATATTGTTCATCTTGTCTGACATCTTGCCGCCACATCGGGAGCCAAGCGTGGCCACAGTTGTCGTCAACCTGGAGCAAGATCATGCGTCCCATGCTGCGCCGCCTCGCCCTCGTGGCCGGGGCCGCCCTCACCGTCGCCGCCGCCGCCGCCTCGGCCCAGACGCCGCCGGTCCCGCCGGCGCCGCCCGAACCGTCGATGCGGGGCATGCCGCCGATGCCCCCCATGCCGCCGATGGGAGGCGAATTTCGCAAGCTGACGCGCGAGCATCGCGACCCCGCCGCCCACGCCCAGCGCCTGCGCGATCTGCTGCAGCTGCGCTCGGACCAGGAGCCGGCCCTGCAGGCCTATCTCGCCGCCAACGCCCCCAAGGCGAGGCGTGAAAAGGATGAGCCCGAAAAGGCCAGGGACGATGCGCCCAAGGCGCCGCTGACCACGCCCGAACGCCTCGACCGCGAGGCCGAGCACCTGGCCAAGATGGCGGCGATGGTCCGGGCGCGGGCCGACGCCACCAAGGCCTTCTACGCGGCGCTGTCGCCGTCGCAGCGCAAGGCCTTCGACGCCCTCGGCCCCGAACTGGGCGGTCCGGGCATGATGATCCATCGCCTGGAGATCCGTCACGACGGTCCCGGCCTCGGCGCCCACGGCCTGATGATGAAGCGCAAGGCCGGCTGAGTTCCCGTTGCGGACGTCCGTTCCGCGTTCTAAGCAACGGTATGGGCGTCCGCGATCCGCATTCAGTGTTCGATTTCCTGGCCAATCCCGAGCGGTTCATGGCCTTTTCGCGCTGGGCCGCGCCGCTGCTCGGCCTGTTGGCGATCGCCCTGGCCGCCGGCGGCCTGACCCTGGGCCTGACCGCTCCGGGCGACTACCAGCAGAGCGACACCGTCCAGATCATGTTCATCCACGTCCCGGCCGCCTGGCTGGGACTGTTCGCCTATCTGTGCCTGGGGATTTCCAGCTTCCTGGCCCTGGTGTTCCGCCACGTTTTGGCCGACGCCGCCGCCAAGGCCGCGGCCCCGCTGGGCGCGGCCTTCACCGCCCTGGCCCTGATCACCGGCTCGCTGTGGGGCCGGCCGATGTGGGGCGCCTGGTGGGTGTGGGGCGACGCCCGCCTGACCTCGGTGCTGATCCTGTTCCTGTTCTACCTCGGCTACATGGCCCTGCGCGGGGCGATCGAGGACGAGACCAAGGCCGGCCGCGCCGCCGCCATCCTGGCCCTGGTCGGCCTGATCAACCTGCCGATCGTCCACTATTCGGTGGTGTGGTGGAACAGCCTGCACCAGGGGGCCTCGACCTTCGGGGCCGAGCCGCAGAACCGCCTGCCGGCGGTCTATCTGATCCCGCTGCTGCTGATGGGCCTGTGCTACATGGCCGCCTTCGGATCGCTGTGGCTGGTGCGCATCCGGGCCGAGGTCTGGCGCCGCCGCGCCCGGGCCCTGGCCCTGCGGGCGTCGGGAGCCTGAGATGACCCTGCTGACCGAGGGCGGGCGCTACGCCCCCTATATCCTGGCGGCCTTCGCCGTCTCCGCCGTGGTCTTCGCCGGCCTGATCGCCGACACCCTGCTGCGGGCCCGCCATTGGCGGCGCGAGGTCGAGCGGCTGACACGTCGCGACTCGGGGCCGGCGGCGTGAGGCGCTGGCTGGCCTTCGCGCCGCTGCTGGTGCTGGCCGCCCTGGCGGCGCTGTTCGCCGGCTACAGCCTCAACCGCAACCCGCAGATCCAGCCGCACGCCCTGGTCGGCAAGCCGGCCCCCGACGTGTCGCTGCCCGACCTGACCACCGGAACCCCGGTGCGGCTGAGCGACGCGGCGCAGCTGGCCAAAGGGGGGCCGGTGCTGGTCAATTTCTTCGCCTCCTGGTGCGCCCCTTGCGAGGTCGAGCATCCCGAGCTGATGGCCCTCAAGGCCCAGGGCGTGCGCATCGTCGGCGTCGCCTACAAGGACGCCCCGGCCAACACCCAGGCCTTCCTCGGCCGGCTGGGCGATCCGTTCGCCGTCCATCTGGTCGACCGCGGCGGCCGGGCGGGGGTGGAGTTCGGGGTCACCGGCGTGCCCGAAACCTATCTGGTCGGGTCCGACGGCGTGGTCATCGCCAAGCACACCGGACCCCTGACTCCGGCCGCCGCCGAGGCCCTGCTGAAACAGGCGCATTGATCCTGGCGGGCCGGCGCTGTTAATCTGTCGTTGACCCTGTTCGTAGACGCTTGGTTAACCATGCTGGACCCGCTGACATGACCGTCATCCGCCTTCCCCAGGGCTCGAACCTGCCGGCCAAGGTCGACGGTCGGAGCCCTGCGTCGTCGGCGCGGGCCTCGGCCTTCTTCCAAGCCGCCCTGGCCGAGACCGGCGCGGCGCGTCCGCCGGCGGCCGCGACTCCGGTGGCGGCCCAGATGCAAACGCAGGGTCGCGCCCAGCTGCGGCCGGCTCCGGCCCAGCCGTTCGTCCAGTCCCAGGATCCGCCGCAGAAGATCCTGCGCCCCGGATCGCTGGTGAACATCCTGGTCTGACGGCCAACCGGGGGCCTTCCGTTCGGCGCCGCCGGCTCGATCTCGTCGCTAGTTTTTTTGGAACCTTCCCCGGAGGCGTGCGCTGAAAGTCGGGGATTATGGGCCTTTGCGCGCCCAGGGTGGGATGGATAGTTTGAGCGCTCTGCAGAGCGACGACGGTCGCTATCGGCTGCTCGTCGACGCGATCACCGATTACGCCATCTACATGCTCGACCCCGCCGGCCGGGTGACCAGTTGGAACGCGGGCGCCGAGCGGCTCAAGGGCTATAAGGCCGCCGAGATCATCGGCGACCATTTCTCCCGCTTCTACACCGACGAGGACCGCGCCGCGGGCGCGCCGGCGGCCGCCCTGCGGACGGCCGTCGCCGAGGGACGCTTCGAGACCCAAGGCTGGCGCCTGCGCAAGGACGGCGGCCGGTTCTGGGCGCATGTGCTGATCGACCCGATCTTCACCCCGTCCGGAGACCTGCTGGGCTTCGCCAAGGTCACCCGCGATCTCACCGAGCGCAAGGCGGCCGAGGAGGCCCTGCGCCGCAGCGTGGAGCAGTTCCGCCTGCTGGTGCAGGGTGTCACCGACTACGCCATCTACATGCTCGACCTGAACGGGCGGGTGACCAGCTGGAACGCGGGAGCGCAGCGGATCAAGGGCTACCGGCCCGAGGAAATCGTCGGCGAACACTTCTCGCGCTTCTACACCGAGGAGGATCGCGCGGCCGGCGAGCCCGCCGCCGCTCTGCGCACCGCCGGGATCGACGGCCGTTTCGAGAAGGAAGGTTGGCGTGTCCGCAAGAACGGCGACCGCTTCTGGGCCCATGTGGTGATCGACCCCATTCGCGACGACGACGGTGAGCCGATCGGCTTCGCCAAGGTCACCCGCGACATCACCGAGCGCCGGAACGCCCAGATCGCGCTCGACCAGGCCCGCCAGGCGTTGTTCCAGTCGCAGAAGCTGGACGCCATCGGCCAACTGACCGGCGGCGTCGCCCACGACTTCAACAACCTGCTGATGGCCGTCCTCGGCAGTCTCGAACTGCTGCGCAAGCGTGTCCCGCTCGACGCCAAGGCGACGGCCCTGCTCGACAACGCGGTGCAGGGCGCGCAACGCGGCGCGGCCCTGACCCAACGGATGCTGACCTTCGCCCGCAAGCAGGAGTTGGAGCTGGAGGGCATCGACGTCGCCGCCCTGGTGCGGGGCATGAGCGGCTTGCTGCAGCGATCGCTTGGCCCGTCGGTGCGGCTGACGACCCGCTTTCCGCGCCAACTACCGCCGGCCCGCACCGACGCCAACCAGCTGGAGACGGCCCTGCTGAACCTGGTGGTGAACGCCCGCGACGCCCTGCCAAACGGGGGCGCGATCAGCATCGAGGCGACGCAGGAGATCCTTGGGGTCAAGGCCGACAACGGTCTCCCGGCGGGCGAATATGTCCGCCTGGCGGTGATCGACGACGGCGAGGGCATGGACGAGGACACCCTCGCGCGCGCCACCGAGCCGTTCTACACGACCAAGGGCGTCGGCAAGGGCACCGGGCTGGGCCTGTCGATGGTCCACGGCCTGGCGGAACAGTCGGGAGGCTGTCTCGTCGTCACCAGCCGCCTGGGCCAGGGGACCCGGGTCGAGATCTGGCTGCCGCGGGCGGACGCCGTCCGGATCCCCAGGCCCGCGCTCGCCGAGCCGACGCCGTCCGACGCGCCAGTCCGTCCCCTGACCGTGCTGGCGGTGGACGACGACGGCCTAGTGCTGATGAACACCGCGGCGATGCTGGAGGATCTCGGCCACCGGGCCATCGCGGTGTCGTCGGCGGCCGAAGCGCTCGAGGCGCTGCGCGAACACGCCGTGGATGTGGTGATCACCGACCACGTCATGCCGCAGATGACCGGCCTGGAGCTGGCCGGGGAGATCGAGGCCCGGCGTCCCGGCTTGCCGGTGGTGCTCGCCACCGGCTACGCCGAGTTGCCGCCGGGGGCCGGCGAGGCCCTGCCGCGGCTGGCCAAGCCCTACGGCCAGGCCGAACTCGACCGGATCCTGCGCGGGGTCGCGCCGGCCCCGGCGTTGGACACCGCCTGACGAGCGGCGGCGTCAGGCGGCCTTCTTGGCCACCTTGTCCTTTTTCGGCTTCTTGTCCTTCTTCGGCTTGTCGGCCTTGGCCTTCCTGGCCTTCGGCTCGGCGTCGGC
>JAQGIN010000089.1 GCA_028291125.1 Caulobacter sp. | reverse complement strand
CGGCCTCGGCGACCTCCTCGGGCGCGGCGGCTTCCGCCACGGCGTCGGGTTCGGCTTCGATGTCGACTTTCGGCGGGGTTTCGATGGCGCTGACCAGCTGGGCCAGCACGTCCTCGACGCGGGCCTCACCGCGATAGATCTCCAGGTCGCAATCGCCGTCGACGAATTCGAAGACCTCGCGGATCGCCTCTTCGCCCTGCTCGGTCTCGAGGCGGGCGGTCCAGGTGATGTAGGCGGCTTCGGCGTCGAGGAATTCCAGCGGCGGCAGGCCGCTGTCGTCCATGGTCGCGACCAGCGGGCCCAGGCGGCCCAGTTCACGCAGCAGCAGGGCCGTCTCGTTGGCCTTGCGGTAGAGGTCGGATTGCGGGCGGATCGACACGGTCCAGACGCCGGACGCATCGGCGTCCGCGGCCTGTTCGTCGATCGAAATGGTCATCGGCTGGAAGTCGAAGCCGAGGTCGTCCTCGAGGTCGTCGGCCGCGACGGCGGGCGGCGGCGCGGGGGCCGGCTCGGCGGTCAGGTCCGCCAGCGCGGGCGCGGCCGGCGCCGGCTGGGCGCTGGGATCGGTCCAGGTCTTCAGTTCGGCGGCCATGGCGGCGGAGGCGGCCATGTCGACGTCGCCCAGGCCGCGGGCGGCGCTGACGTGGTCGGCCAGGACGTCCGAGGCGCGCAGCATGACGGCGGCCAGATCGGGGGTGGACGGCACTTCGTTGGAGCGCACCGCGTCCAGCAGGGTCTCGAAGACGTGGGCGAAGCGGACCAGCGGCTCGAGGCCGAACGCCCCGGCCCCGCCCTTGATCGAGTGCACGGCGCGGAACACGGCGTTGACCGTTTCGCTGTCGCCAACGCCCTCCTGCATGGCCAGCAGCCCGCCCTCGAGGTCAGCGAGCAGTTCCTCGCATTCCTGAAAGAAGGTGACCTTGATGGCCTCTAGCTCGTCCATGCCCGCGCTTCCTTAACGACTCAGATCAGGCCGCGACGCGGCGAATGGCTTCAACGAGCTTTTCGGGGTTGAACGGCTTGACGATCCAGCCGGTCGCCCCGGCGCGGCGCGCCCGGTCCTTCTTGATCGGGTCGCTCTCGGTGGTCAGCACCAGGATCGGGATGGCGCGATAGTCGTCGTCGACCCGCACCGCCTCGATGAAGCCGAAGCCATCCAGCTTGGGCATGTTGATGTCGGTGATGATGACATCGGGACGATGCGCGGAGAGGACCTCCAGGCCATGCTCGCCGTCGACCGCCTCCACGACATTGAAGCCGGCGCCGACCAGCGCCATGCGGAGCATGTCCCGCATGGTTCGGGAATCATCGACCGTGAGGACCGTACGCGTCACGATTTGGCTCCTTGGGTTTCCATCGACAACAGCGCCCCATCGGCGCCGAAGAGACGGAGGGTTTCTAGAAAGGCGTCCGAAGGCCGCGTCAGGGAGAAGGCCTTGCCGTCGGCGGCCCAGCCCTTCTTGGCCGCCAGCAGGATCTGCAGACACAGACCGCCCAGCCGCCGAACCTCGGCGGCGTCGACCTCGATCGCCTCGCCTCGCCGCTCCATGAACGCCGCCTTGAGTGGGCCGGCGGCTTTCAGATCGAGGGTCTCAGGCAAGGCGATCATGGTCATGGTCAGAACTCTTCCCAACCTTCGGGGGCGGGGGCCGCGGCGGCGCCGCCACGGCTAGGACGGGCGAAATTGTCCAGGCGCGCGCGCTGTTCGGCGACCGGGTTGCGGGCCGGGGCGTGCTGGGCCGGATCGGCCGGCGCCGGGCGGCGCTGGGCCTGGCCCTCGCCCACCCGGAAGCGGCCCATCAGGCGAACCAGCTCGCCCGTCTCGCCCTTCAGCGAGTGGGTGGCGGCGGTCGATTGCTCGACCATGGCCGCGTTCTGCTGGGTGACCTGATCCATCTGATTGACGGCGGTGTTGACCTCGTTGAGGCCGACCGCCTGCTCGGCGGCCGAGGCCGCGATCTCGGTGACCAGGGCGTCGATCTCGCCGACCTTGGTGACGATGCGCTGCAGAGCCTCGCCGGTCTGGCCGACCAGGTTCACCCCGGACTGCACCTGCTGGCTGGAGGTCGAGATCAGGGTCTTGATCTCCTTGGCGGCTTCGGCCGAGCGCTGGGCAAGGGCCCGCACTTCTTGGGCGACGACCGCGAAGCCCTTGCCGGCGTCGCCGGCCCGGGCCGCTTCGACGCCCGCGTTCAGGGCCAGGAGGTTGGTCTGGAAGGCGATTTCGTCGATGACGCCGATGATCTGGCTGATCTGGCCCGACGACTTCTCGATCTCGCCCATGGCCGACACGGCCTGGTTGACGACCTGGCCCGAATGCTGGGCCTCGCCGCGGGTGGTGGAGACCACTTCCGACGCCTGCTTGGCGCCGCTGGCGGTGCGGCGGACGGTGGCGGTGAGCTCGTCGAGCGCCGCGGCGGTTTCTTCCAGGCTGGCGGCTTGCTGCTCGGTGCGGCGCGACAGATCGTCCGAGGCGTGGGCGATCTCGTCGGAGCCGGTCGACAGGCCGTCGGTCGAGGCGGCGATGACCTTCATCGTCTCCTGCAGCGAGGCGATGGCGCCGTTGAAGTCGTCCTTCAGCTTGCGATATTCGCCGGGGAATTCGGCGGAGACGCGGAAGGTCAGGTCGCCCGAGGCCAGGCGCTCCAGGCCCTCGGCCAGGCATGACACCACCAGGGCGTTTTCGCGGGCGGCGGCGGCGGCGGCCTCTTCCTTGACGCGACGCTCATCGGCGGTCGCGGCTTCGGAGGCTTCCTGCTGCCGGCGCATCTGCTCCAGGTTCAACTGGTTGTCGCGGAACACGGTCAGGGAGGTGACGATCGCCCCCAGCTCGTCGCCGCGCTTCAGCTTCTCGAGGTCGATGTCGTTCTCGCCCTTCGACAGGCGGCCGGTGGCGCCGGCGATGTCGGCGATCGACTTGCGGGTGGTCATCACCGTCCAGAAGGCCAGGGCCGCGACCGAGGCCAGGGTGATCAGCGACAGCACGATGGTGGCGCTGATCGCCGCGGTGGCTTCGGCTTGGCGCTTGGTGGCCTCGACGGAGGTGCGGGTGTTGGCGTCGGCGACCACCGTGTTCAGCAGGGTGGTCATCTTGCCGTATTGGTCTTCGAACGGAGCGACGAAGCCGACGGCGGTGTTGAAGTCGACGCCGATCATGCCGCTGACCACGTCGATGGCGCTGCGGCATTCGTCCAGCGCCTTGATCAGGGCGTCGAACTTCGGTTGCTCGGACTTCGGCATCTTCGCCTTGAGCGCGGTCATGTCCTTCTTGATCGAGTCGATCTCGGTCAGAAGCTTGGCCATGCGGGCCTCGTTCTTCTCGACCTCGATCTGGCCCGCCGCGTGGGTCAGGACCAGATAGAGCTCGCCGTTCACCGCGGTGATCCGCTGCGAGAGCTCCTGGATCTTCAGATTGTTGCGCATGTCGGTCTCGACGACCTGGCGCAACGCCGCAGACTGGCCCTTTTGAACGACCACGGCTCCGCTGGCCATCAAGGCCAACATCAGCAGAGCGAAGGCCGGCGCGAAGCCGATCTTGATGATCAACGGCACATCGACAAGCCGAAAGCGCTTCATCACGAAATCCCCATCTAGCGGCGGCCAATGCCCATCGGCCGCCAACAACTTGGGGGGATCATCACGGTATATTACGAACAGATCATTACCTTGGTTAAAGACGGATCCGCGCAGGACCCATAAAACTAGGTACGGATTTGCCCGCCGCGTTATGGTTGATGAAAGTCTAAGATATTCATCATGAATTTTAGGCTCTTTATGAGTCTCTAGGGCAAAAATTTCGGCAAAAAATGGGCTATAGCTAGAGCAACGCTCAGAATATTTTAACTCACCCGTGGGAATTTCCGATCGCGTCCTTCTGGCGCGTCGTCCGAAGGGCGTTTGATATTTATTGGGAGCAGCGGGATGAAATATCCGATCGCTATTGCCGCGGGAATCGCTGGCAGCTTGTTCGTGGCCCAAGCCGCTACGGCGGCTGGTGGTTTTGAAGACCAAATGGACCGTTGCCTGCAACAGTTCGCCAATACCCGCGAAGCGGCCCAGGTCATGCTGGAATGCACCGCCGACGCCGGCAAGCTCTCGGCTTGCAAGGTCGTCGACAACAGCGCGTCGGGTAAGGGCTTCGACAAGGCCGCCATGTGCATCGCCGAAAAGCTGCCCATGGGCGCCAAGACCGGCACCGTGAAGGTTCCGTTCCGCTTCCCGGGCGGCGCGTAAACCCCACCGCCTCGACTTCGAGGACCGAATACGCCCTCGCAGACCACGGCTGAAGCGCTCGCTATCGAGCGCTTCGAGTCGGGTCGGCGGGGGCGTTTTGCGTTCAGGCCTCATGGAGGAGCGGCGGTCCCATCGTCGGGTGCGGGAATCGCGCCTCGGATCGAGACTTCACAGTGGCCGGGCGGACGTTAACGGCCGTTTAGGGTTACGCCCCAGCCGCCGCGGCAAACCGCCGCGCACGCCGCCCCGGGCCTCAGCCGCCGCGCTTGAGGGTTTCGCGGGCGATGACCAGCTGCTGGATCTGGCTGGTGCCCTCATAGATGCGGAAGATCCGCACGTCGCGGTACAGCCGCTCGATGCCGTAATCGGCGACATAGCCGGCCCCGCCGAAGATCTGCACCGCCCGGTCGGCGACCCGCCCGACCATTTCCGAGGCGAACAGCTTGGCCGCCGCCGCCTCCAGGGTCACGCTTTCGCCCGTGTCGCGCTTGCGGGCGGTCTCCAACACCAGGGCCCGCGCCGCCAGGGCCTCGGTCTTGCTGTCGGCGATCATCGCCTGGATCAGCTGGAAGCTGGCGATCGGCGCTCCGAACTGCTTGCGCTCGCTAGCATAGGCCACGCAGTCGACCAGCAGCCGCTCGGCCACCCCGACGCAGACGGCGGCGATGTGCAGGCGGCCGCGATCCAGCACCTGCATCGCCACCTTGAAACCCTCGCCCTCGCCGCCGAGCCGGTTCTCGGCCGGCACCCGGACATTGTCGAAGCTGACGTCGTGGATGTGGGCCCCCTGCTGGCCCATCTTCTTCTCGGGCTTGCCGACCGACAGGCCCGGCAGATCGCGGGGCACCAGAAAGGCCGAGACGCCCGCGCCGCCCTTGGCCTCGGGATCGGTGCGGGCCATCACCGTGAACAGCGAGGCCTTGCCGGCGTTGGTGATGAAGCGCTTGGCGCCGTTCAGCACATAGACGTCGCCGTCGCGGACGGCCCGGGTCTGCACCGCGGCGCTGTCGGAGCCGGCCTCGGCCTCGGTCAGGGCGAAGGAGGTGACGATCTCGCCCGAGGCGATGCCCGGCAGCCATCGGGCCTTCTGGGCGTCGGTCCCGAACATCACAAGGCCCTGGCTGCCGATGCCGACATTGGTGCCGAACACCGAGCGAAAGGCCGGCGAGGCGCGGCCCAGCTCGATGGCCACCAGGACCTCCTCCTCCATGTCGAGGCCGAGGCCGCCGTATTCCTCTGGGATCGACAGGCCGAACAGGCCCAGGACCTTCATCTCGTCGATGACCGCCTGCGGCACCGCGTCGTCCTCGGCGACCTTGGCCTCGATCGGCCGCAGCCGTTCGGCGACGAACCGCCGGACCATGTCCAGCAGCTGCTCCCGGGTCTCGAGGTCGAGGGCCATGGCCGCGCTCCGCGTCAAACAAGTGTTTG
>JAQGIN010000054.1 GCA_028291125.1 Caulobacter sp. | reverse complement strand
AGGGCCCGGGCCGCGCCGGTCAGCTTGGCGGCGGTCATGAAGATCGAGGACGAGCGGATCGCCCCGCCGGTCTCGAGGCTGGCGGCGATCTCCGGCAGGCTGGCGCCGCGCCGCAGGACGACATTGGCCACCGCCCCGGCCTTGCCTCCCCCTTGGGCCGCCGGTCCGGGACCGTTATAGATCCAGACCATCGCCAGGCCGACCACCGCCACCACCGCCACCAGCGTGCCCAAGGCGGCGAGCACCGCGCGCATCAGCCGCCTGGCGGCCGAGGCGGTTTCGCGGCTGCGCGAGCGCGGCCGGGCGCGGGGCTTGGGTCTGGACTTGGACGGCGGGCGGCTCACGGGACCCGACGGAACACGACCGAGGCGTTGGTGCCGCCGAACCCGAAGCTGTTGGACACCGCCAGATCGATCTTCATCGGCTTGGCCTTGTTGGCCACCAGGTCCATCGGGGTGTCGACGTCCGAATGGTCGAGATTGATGGTCGGCGGGGCGATTTGGTCGCGGATCGCCAGGATCGAGAAGATCCCCTCGATGGCCCCGGCCGCGCCCAGCAGATGGCCTGTCATCGACTTGGTCGACGACATCGAGACGTTCTTGGCGTGGTCGCCCAGCAGCCGGCCGACCGCGCCGGCCTCGATGCCGTCGGCCATGGTCGAGGTGCCGTGGGCGTTGATGTAGTCGACGTCCGAGGGCTGGGCCTTGGCGTCCTTGAGGGCCGCCTGCATGGCCCGGAAGCCGCCGTCGCCGTCCTCGGCCGGGGCGGTGATGTGGTAGCCGTCACCCGACAGGCCGTAGCCGGCGACCTCGGCGTAGATCTTGGCCCCGCGCGCCTTGGCGTGCTCGTACTCCTCCAGCACCAGGACGCCGGCGCCCTCGCCCATGACGAAGCCGTCGCGGTCCTTGTCATAGGGCCGCGAGGCCTTTTCCGGGGCGTCGTTGAAGCTGGTCGACATGGCGCGGCAGGCGATGAAGCCGGCGACGCCGACCTTGCAGATCGCCGCCTCGGCCCCGCCGGCCAGCATGACGTCGGCGTCGCCGTACTTGATCAGCCGGGCCGCGTCGCCGATGGCGTGGGCGCCGGTGGCGCAGGCCGTCACCACCGAGTGGTTGGGGCCCTTGAAGCCGTAGCGGATCGAGACCTGGCCGGAGATCAGATTGATCAGGGCCGAGGAGATGAAGAACGGGCTGATGCGCCGCGGGCCCTTCTCCTCCAGCTCCAACGCGGTCTCGGAGATGGTCTGCAGGCCGCCGATGCCCGAGCCGATCATCACCCCGGTGCGGTGGCGATCTTCCTCGGTTTGCGGAACCCAGCCGGAATCGCGCACCGCCTCGTCGGCGGCGGCGATGCCGTAGAGGATGAAATCGTCGACCCGGCGCTGGTCGCGCGGGCTCATGGTCAGGTCGGGGTCGAACGAGCCCTCGATGTCGGGCCCGCCGCCGCCTTGGCCGTTGACCCGCGGCACCTCGCAGGCGACCTGGCAGGCGTAGTCGGTGGGATCGAAGCGCGTGATGCGCCCGGCCCCTGACTGTCCGGCCAGGATTCGCTTCCAGGTCAGTTCGGCGCCCTGACCCAAGGGGGTCAAAAGGCCGATGCCGGTGACGACGACTCTACGCATCCATCCACTCCCGAACCATTGCGCGCTTCCAAACTGGGACGTCCGGTCACCCGGGGAAAGACGCTGTCTCTTAGAGACTCAGGGCCACATACGAAAACCGCCGCGCGCACTAAGGCAAGAGCCCGTGCGGCGCGGCGGTGAAACGACGGTGTCGCGAAAAGCCGAAAGCTTAGGCGCCGGTCTTTTCCGCGATGAACTTCACGGCGTCGCCGACCGTCTGAATGTGTTCAGCGGCGTCGTCGGGAATTTCGATATCGAACTCTTCTTCGAACGCCATGACGAGCTCGACATTGTCGAGGCTGTCAGCGCCCAGGTCGTCGATGAAGCTGGCCTTCTCGGTGACCTTCTCGGGATCGGCATCGAGATGCTCGATGACGATCTTACGCACGCGCTCGAGAATGTCGGACATTCTTTTCTAGTCCCTCGTTATGAAAACTGTCGGCCTGGAGTTGGCGGGGCCAAGGCCTCGCCGTCCCGCAGGAAACTTGCGCCACCGCCTATCACGTTCCTTTTCGGGTGACTAGCGGATCACGTCCCGAGAAGGGCCTTGGCGGACGGCGCCGTCAGACCATGGCCATGCCGCCGTTCACGTGCAAGGTCTGGCCGGTGACATAGGCGCCCTGGTCGCTGGCCAGATAAACGCAGGCGGCGGCGATATCGCTCCCCTCGCCCAGCCGTCCGGCCGGGATCGAGGTCAGGATGCCGGCCTTCTGGGCCTCGTTGAGGGCGTCGGTCATCGGGCTGGCGATGAAGCCGGGGGCGACGCAGTTGACGGTGATCCCGCGGCTGGCGACTTCCTGGGCCAGGGCCTTGGAAAAGCCGATCATGCCGGCCTTGGAAGCGGCGTAATTGGTCTGGCCGGCGTTGCCGGTGACCCCGACCACCGAGGTGATGCCGATGATCCGGCCCAGCCGGCGCTTCATCATCCCCTTGGTGGCGGCCCGGGCCAGGCGGAAATAGCCTTCCAGATTGACCTTGAGGACGGTGTCCCAGTCCTCGTCCTTCATCCGCACCAGCAGGCCGTCGCGGGTGACGCCGGCGTTGGCCACCAGGATGTCGAGCGGCGCGCCGGCCGCGGCCTCGGCGGCGGCCACCAGGCCGTCGACGGCGGCGGCGTCGGACAGATTGGCCGCCACGGTCGAGACCCGGTCGCCGAGCTCGGCCTTCAGGGCCTCCAGAGCCGATTCGCGGGTGCCCGAGAGCACGACATGGGCCCCCTGGGCGTGGAAGGCGCGGGCGATGGCGCCGCCGATGCCGCCGGTGGCCCCGGTGACGAGGGCGGTCTTGCCGGTGAGGTCGAACATCTCAGTCTCCAGAACGGATAGGCCCAGGGCCCGAACCCTTCGACAAAGCTCAGGGTGAGGATTTCTACGGATTCTCAGCCACAGTAGCCCTCATCCTGAGCTTGTCGAAGGACGAGGGCGGTCCCGCGGCGACGGGAAAGGGCTCTCTAGAGCGAAGCCGCGAAGGCTTCGAGGTCGGCCGGGGTGTTCAGCGGCGTGGCCTCGGCGTCGGGGGCGATTCGCTTGGCCATGCCCGACAGCACCTTGCCGGCCCCGACCTCGGCGAAGCGGGTGACCCCGCCCTCGCCGGCCAGCCACAGCATGCTCTCGCGCCAGCGCACCCGGCCGGTGACCTGTTCGACCAGCAGCTCGCGGATGACGTCCGGGTCGTGCACCGGGGCGGCGGTGACATTGGCCACCAGCGGCGCGCGCGGAGCGATGATCGTGGTGCGGCCCAGGGCCTCGCGCATCTCGTCGGCGGCCGGCCGCATCAGCGGGCAGTGGAACGGGGCCGAAACGTTCAGCGGAATGGCCCGCGCCCCCAGCTCCTTGGCCTTTTCGATGGCCCGGTCGACGGCGGCCTTGGATCCGGAGATCACCACATTGCCCTGGTTGTTGTCGTTGGCGACCACGCAGACGCCGACCTCGGCCCCGTAGGCGGCGGCGGCCTCCGCCAGCGCCACGTCGGTCTTGGGGCCGATCAAGGACGCCATGGCCCCCTCGCCCACCGGCACGGCCCGCTGCATGGCCTGGCCGCGCAGCTTCAAGAGCCGGGCGGTGTCGGCGACGGTGATGGCTCCAGCGGCGGCCAGGGCGGAATATTCGCCCAGGCTGTGGCCGGCGACGAAGGCGGCGCGGTCGATCCCGACCCCGAATTCCTTTTCCAGCACGCGGGCGACGGCCAGGCTGACGGCCATCAGGGCCGGCTGGGCGTTCTCGGTCAGGGTCAGGTCGGCCTCGGGCCCCTCGCGCATCAGCAGCGCCAGCTTCTGGCCCAGGGCGTCGTCGACCTCCTGGAACACCTCGCGGGCCGAGGCGAAGGCCTGGGCCAGCTCGAGGCCCATGCCGACCGACTGGCTGCCCTGGCCGGGAAAGATGAAGGCGATGGTCATGGCGCGCCGATCCTTGGCGGTGAATCTGGGCGGCAGGGTTAGGGGAAAGCCCTCTCACGGGCAAGCGGGGCCCATTTCGGCGTGTGAGGTCGGACGTTTCCTGACATCGCCATGCAACATCACTTGAGCTTAGGATAGGCTCGTCCGAGGCGCCGTCGCGCCGAAGCGCCCGTCCCGCCTGGAGCCCGACCATGAAACGCCTGACCCTCGGCCTCGTCGCCGCCGCCGTCCTCGCCGCCTCGCCCGCCCTGGCGGCCCTGGCCGTCGGCGACAAGGCCCCCCCATTCACCGCCCCGGCCGCCCTGGCCGGCAAGGACTTCACCTTCGACCTGGCCAAGTCGCTGAAGAAGGGCCCGGTGGTGCTGTACTTCTTCCCGGCCGCCTACACCGCCGGCTGCACGGCCGAGGCCCACGAATTCGCCGAGGCGACGCCGGAGTTCGAGAAGCTGGGCGCCACGGTGGTCGGCGTCACCGCCGGCAATGTCGACAAGATCAAGGCCTTCTCCAGCGAGCACTGCCGCGACAAGTTCGCCGTCGCCGCCGCCCCCGACGGCCTGGTCAAGACCTATGACGTCGGCTTCAAGGCGGCCGGCGTGCCGATGCCGGGCGGCCTGTCGAACCGCACCTCCTATGTCATCGCCCCGAACGGCAAGATCCTGATGGCCTACACCGACGGCAACTTCGCCGGCCACGTGACCAAGACCATGGACGCGGTGAAGGCCTACAAGGCGGCCAAGAAGTAG
>JAQGIN010000053.1 GCA_028291125.1 Caulobacter sp. | reverse complement strand
CGGAGCGGGCCAGGGAGCCGGTCTTGATCTGACCGCAGTTCAACGCCACCGCCAGGTCGGCGATGGTCGAGTCCTCGGTCTCGCCCGAGCGGTGGCTCATGACGCTGGTGTAGCCGGCGCGGTGGGCCATATCGACGGCGTCCAGCGTCTCCGACAGCGTGCCGATCTGGTTGACCTTGATCAGGATCGAATTGGCCAGGCCCTTGCCGATCCCCATCGACAGCCGCTCGGGATTGGTCACGAACAGGTCGTCGCCGACCAGCTGCACGGCCTTGCCCAGGCGTTCGGTGAGCAGCTTCCAGCCCTCGAAGTCGTCCTCGGACATGCCGTCCTCGATGGACAGGATCGGGAACTTGCCGGCCAGGCCGGCCAGATAGTCGACCATGCCGGCCGGATCGAGGCTCTTGCCCTCGCCTTCCAGTTCGTACTTGCCGTTCTTGAAGAACTCGGTGGCCGCCACGTCGAGGCCCAGCACGAAGTCCTCGCCGGCCCGGTAGCCCGCCGCCTCGCCGGCCTTGACGATGAACGCCAGGGCGTCCTCGGCCGAGCCGAGATTGGGGGCGAAGCCGCCCTCGTCGCCGACATTGGTGTTGTGGCCGGCGTCCTTCAGAGCCTTCTTCAGGCCGTGGAAGATCTCGGCCCCCATGCGCAGGGCTTCGGAGAAGCTCGGCGCGCCGGTCGGCAGGATCATGAATTCCTGGATGTCGATCGGGTTGTCGGCGTGGGCGCCGCCATTGATGATGTTCATCATCGGCACCGGCAGCACGCGGGCCCCGACGCCGCCGACATATTTGTACAGCGGCTGGCCGGCCGATTCGGCGGAGGCCTTGGCGGCGGCCAGCGACACTCCGAGGATGGCGTTGGCGCCCAGACGGGCCTTGTTCTTGGTGCCGTCCAGGGCGATCAGCAGATTGTCGACCCGGCGCTGGTCCTCGGCGTCGACCCCGGCCAGGGCGTCGAAGATCTCGCCATTGACCGCCTCGACCGCCTGGCGGACGCCCTTGCCGCCGTAGCGGCTCTTGTCGCCGTCGCGCTTCTCCACCGCCTCGTGGGCCCCGGTCGAGGCGCCCGACGGCACGGCGGCGCGACCGAAGGCGCCGTCCTCGAGCACGATATCGACCTCGACCGTCGGATTGCCGCGGCTGTCGAGAATTTCGCGGGCGATGATGTCGACGATCTCGGTCATGAGGGCTCCTCGGGGTCGGGGGGGCAAAATCGCGCGAGGCTTAGCCGCCACAGCGCCGTCGCGCAACGTGGGATCACCCCGCGCCTTGCCTTGGGGGAAACAGCCGCCCTAGCTTGACGCCTTTCGGGAGGACCACCGCATGATCGACCGCCGGGCCCTGATGGGCGTCGCCCTGAGCGCCGCCGCCGCCCCCGTCGCGGCCCAGTCGGCCGCGTCGCCGGGCGCGGCCCCGTCCTGGCCGCCCAGGGAGGTCTGGCCCCTGTGGCCGGGGCCGCCGCCCGGCGCGACGGCGACCGTCCCGACCCCCAGCCTCACCGTGCACGGCCCGCCCGAGCGCCGCGAGCTGTGGCAGACCGGCGTCGCCGTCCCGACCCTCAACCTGTTCCGCCCGGCCCGGCCCAACGGCGCGGCGATCCTCTGCCTGCCGGGCGGCAGCTACCGAATCCTGTCGGTGACCAACGAGGGCCGCGACGCCGCCGACCGCTTCACGGCCCTGGGCTTCACCGTCGCGGTGCTCAGCTATCGCCTGCCGGACGAGGGCTGGGCCAATCGCGCCGACGTCCCCCTGCAGGACGCCCAGCGGGCGCTCCGACTGCTGCGGGCCCGGGCCGGCGAGTTGCTGATCGATCCGGCTCGGATCGGGGTGCTGGGCTTCTCGGCCGGCGGCCACCTGGCGGCCAGCCTGGCCGTAAGCCACGCCGAGCCGGTCTATGCGCCCGTCGACGCCGCCGACGCCCTGGCGGCGCGGCCGGCCTTCGCCGCCCTGCTCTATCCGGTCATCAGCCTGCGGCCGCCCCTGGCCCACGGCGAATCGCGCGACCGGCTGCTGGGACCGGCTCCGTCCGAGGCCCTGATCGACCGCCGCTCGCCGGCTCGACGGGTGGACGCCGCGACGCCGCCGACCTTCCTGGCCCACGCCATCGACGACGCCACGGTGCCGGTCGACAACACGCTGGAGATGCTGGCGGCCCTGCGCGCCAAGGCGATCCCGGCCGAGGCCCACCTCTTCCAGCAGGGCGGCCACGGCTTTGGCCTGCACGCGCCGTCGGCCCTGCCGGCGGCGCGGTGGCCCGACCTCGCCGCCGCCTGGATCGCCCGCGTCCTGGCGGCCTGAGGTCAGGCGGCGGGCCCGCCCTCGTCCTTCGACAGGTTCTGGACGAGGGCTATTGCAGCGGCGGTTGAATTCGAAAACCTCACCCTGAGCCTGTCGAAGGACGAGGTTTTCGTACCCGAACTCAGGCCAGCCCCACCGGCGCCAGGCTGCCCAGGCGGAACATCACCTCGCCACGGCCGAAGTCGAGTTCGACCCGGGAGAACAGCCGCAGCACGTCGGCGCCGACCAGCACGGTCGGCCGCGTCGTCACGCCCCAAACGCCGAACACATAGAGGTCGCAGAACACGATCGGCACCGTGGTGAACCGCAGGCCGCCGATCTGCAGCGACGACACCACCCTCACCTCGCCGACCACGGTGTCGCCGGTGGTGCCGATCAGGCGGATCAGGCTGGTGGGCTCCGCCCGCCCGCGCAGACGGGCCTTGAGGGCGTCCGCCAAGGCCAGATTGCCGATGCTGACCCCGCCGCCGGAATCGATGAAGGCGGTGGCGCGGACATTGCCGACGCGGGTGTCGACCACCGCCAGCCGGCCGAACCGCTCCTCGGCCTGGATGACGATCTCGTCCCCTCGCTTGATGGTCAGCCGCGAGCGCGGTTGGCGGATCTCCAGCTTGCGCTTGCGGTAATCCATGATGACGTTGGAGTCCTGCAGGGCGTCCACCCCCAGCAGGCCGTCGACCCCCAGACGATTGCGCGCCAGGGTCGGCAGGTTGACGGCGCGCAGGCGGACATTGCCCACCGTCAGGTCGGCGACCCGGTGGGTGCGGATCAACTCCGCCCCGGTGATGCCGTGCATCAGCATGTTGGGACCCTGGACCAGGCCCAGCCGCTCGGCGATATCGTCGGCCAGGACCGTGCGGTCGGCTCCGGTGTCGACGACGAAGGCGAACGGCCCCTGGTCGTTGATGAACACCGGCACGGTGAGCCGCTCGGCGGCGTCGAGGCGGCCGTCCAGCAGGTACGGCTCGGGCGCCGGCGGCGGCTCGGCCTGGATCGAGGCGGAGGCCACGGCGGGGACCGCCATCGCGCTTCCCAGTCCCGCCGTTAGGATTCGGCGTGTGAGCATGGGGAAACTCCCTATTTCTCGGGAGCTTAGCACGCGGCCGGCCGGCCGACGACGAAAAGCGCCGCCCAGCGGAGCCGGGCGGCGCGTTCGTATCGCGTCAGAGGTCGAAGGAGAGCTTAGTCTTCCTTCGGCGTCAGGATCTGCTTGCCGTTGTAGAGACCGGTCTTCAGGTCGACATGGTGCGGGCGACGCAGCTCGCCCGAGTCCTTGTCCTCGACGAACGAGTTCGCGCCCAGGGCATGGTGCGAACGGCGCATGTTCCTGCGCGACGGGGAGACTTTGCGTTTAGGAACGGCCATCGGACTGAACTCTGCTCGCTGAGCTGGAAATGGAAGCGGCGGCCGGAGTGGGCCGCCGAGAGGGCGCGTATATGCCTGAATCGCGCGCTGGATGCAACAGCGCGGGAAAACAGGATTTAGACCAGGCGACTCTGCTCCTTGGCCGCGGCGATGAAGCTCGCGAACAGCGGGTGCGGAGCGAACGGACGGCTCTTCAGTTCGGGGTGGAACTGCACGCCGACGAACCACGGATGGTCGTCGCGTTCGACGATTTCCGGCAGCACCCCGTCGGGGGATCGGCCGGTCAGCTTCAGGCCGGTCTCCTCCATGACGTGGGCGTAGCCGATATTGACCTCGTAGCGGTGCCTGTGGCGCTCGGTGATGGCCGTGCCGCCATAGATGGCCGCCACCTTCGAACCGGGCGTCAGGACGGCGTCGAAGGCCCCCAGGCGCATGGTGCCGCCCAGGTCGTCGTCCTTGCGGCGCTCGACCCGCTCATTGCCCTTGATCCATTCGGTCATCAGCCCGACCACCGGCCGGTCGGTGGGGCCGAACTCGCTGGACGAGGCGTCGGCGATGCCGGCGACATTGCGCAGGGTCTCGATCACCGCCATCTGCATGCCGAAACAGATGCCGAAATAGGGCACGGCCCGCTCGCGAGCGAACTGGGCGGCGCGGATCTTGCCCTCCGCCCCCCGCTCGCCGAAGCCGCCGGGCACCAGGATGGCGTGGGCGTTCTCCAGCCGCGCCGCGGCCGCGCCCTCGTCGCCCTCGAAGGTCTCGCTCTCGACCCAGTCGAGATTGACCTTGACCTTGTTGGCCAGGCCGCCGTGGTGCAGGGCCTCGATCAGGGATTTGTAGGCGTCCTTGAGGACGGTGTACTTGCCGACCACGGCGATGGTCACCTCGCCGTCCGGGTGGTTGACGATATTGTCGATCCCCTCCCAGCGCGACAGGTCGGGGGCCGGGGCGTCGCTCATGCCGAACACCGCCAGCACCTCGGCGTCGAGGCCCTGCTGGTGATAGTCGATCGGCACGGCGTAGATCGACGAGGAGTCCATCGCCTGGATCACCGCGCTGGGCCGGACGTTGCAGAACTGGCCGATCTTGCGCTTTTCCTCCTGCGGGATCGGCAGTTCGCAGCGGCACAGCAGGATGTCGGGCTGGATGCCGATCGAGCGCAGCTCCTTGACCGAGTGCTGGGTCGGCTTGGTCTTCATCTCGCCGGCCGTCTTGATGAACGGCAGCAGGGTCAGGTGCAC
>JAQGIN010000027.1 GCA_028291125.1 Caulobacter sp. | reverse complement strand
TGGTCGTCGGGGTCGCCCAGCTCGCGCTGGATCGCCTTCATCTGCTCGTTGAGATAGTACTCGCGCTGGGTCTTCTCCATCTGGCGCTTGACGCGCGAGCGGATCTTCTTCTCGACCTGCAGCACGCTGATCTCGCCTTCCATCAGCGCGAACACCTTCTCCAGGCGCTTCACGATGTCGAAGATCTCGAGCAGGTTCTGCTTGTCGGCGATCTTCACCGACAGATGGGCGGCGATGCTGTCGGCCAGCTTGCCCGGCTCGGCGATCTGCGGGATCGAGGCCAGGGCTTCCGGCGGCACCTTCTTGTTGAGTTTGACGTAGTTCTCGAACTGCTCGACCACGGCGCGCGACAGCGCCTCGGCCTCGGCTCCGAGCCCTTCGTCCTCGTTCACGTCGCTGACCTGGGCCTCGTAATAGGCCTCCTGGTCGGTGAAGCGAACGACGGCGGCGCGGCCCTTGCCCTCGACCAGCACCTTGACGGTGCCGTCGGGCAGCTTCAGCAGCTGCAGGACGCTGGCCAGCACGCCAACATCGAAGATGTCGCCCGGGGCCGGGTCGTCGTCGGCGGAGTTCTTCTGGGTGACGAGCAGGATTTGCTTGTCGCCGCGCATCACCTCTTCGAGGGCGCGCACCGATTTGTCGCGTCCCACGAACAACGGCACCACCATGTGCGGGAAGACAACGATGTCCCGCAGAGGCAGGACGGGAAGCGTACGGATCTCTGACATGTGCTCACTTACTCCTGGCCGGCGCATCGGCTCATGCTCGCGCCTGGCCATTCGGGCCGCCGTCACCCAGACGATGCGCCTGAGTCGGCCAACCCGTCCGCCCGGGACTGGGCGGCTGGTTGCTATTTATGTGGATCTTTTGCAACAGGGTTCAAGACGCCTCCCGTCGCAGCGTCGACTGGTCGCGCCGGGCTCGCCTCTCGGTGGGCCCCGCCCTCGTCCTTCGACAAGCTCAGGATGAGGGCTACTGCACCGCGGCGGCATTCGAAACCCTCATCCTGAGCCTGTCGAAGGACGAGGGTTTCGCACCCCGGCGTCGAGGCCGCCCTACACGCCCTGGTCGCGCAACACCGTGTTGAGATCGGACATCACCAGCCGGGCGCCGTCGAGGCTGAGGTGATCGTCGTCGCGATAGAGGATGGTCGCGCCGCGGGTGGTGCGGCACAGGTCGCGGACGCAGAACTTGCTCCACGGCAAGGTCACCGCCACGCCCGGATGGGCCGCCGCCAGCCGGGTCAGGATCCTGTCAGCGGCCTGGGCCTGGGCGAAGTTCTCGGCCTTGGCGAGCTCGCAGTGGCGGGTGTCGATGCGCATGAAGCGAGCCCGCGCCAGGCACTTGCTGGGCAGGAAGGAAAATTCCGGCGTCGAGCCGACCAGGACGAGACGCACCCCCGGCCCGAGATCCCGACGCGTGCGGGTCAGGGTGGCGTCCAGCGCCGCATAGGCCGCCGCCTCGCGGGCGGCGGGGTCGCGCTGGTCGCCGGCCAGCATCGAGGTCCAGCGGCCGCTGATCACCACATAGCGCAGGCCCGGCTCGGCGCGGGCCTGGCGCAGGACGTCGGCGTCGAAGGCCAGGCACTCGGCGGTGGCGAACGGCGAGCCGCCGTCGGCCAGCAGCGGCCGGCAGCCGGACTTGGTGGCCTGGCGCACCGGCAGGCCTCGGCCCGCCCCCCAGGCGGCGACGCCGGGAAAGACGTGGTCGGCGTGGGAGTCGCCCCAGACCAGCACCCTGGGCTCGCCCCCGCCCTCGCCGCCGGCCACGCAGCCGGCGATCGGCGGCGCCCGGCCCGTCCCGTCCAGCACGTGGCAGTGGGGGCGCAGCGGATTGATGGTCTCCGACACCAGCTCGGCCTGCAGCACGCCGTCGGGCGCGCGCTGCGGGGCGCCCTTGACGGCGCGCAGGGTCAGGCCCGCCCCGCCGGCCAGGACCAGCACCACGGCGGCGGCCGTCAGCGGCCCCAGCCGCCGCGCGCCCGCCGTCGGGCCCGCGCGGAACGGTCGCTCGACATAGCGCCACGACAGCCAGCCCAGACCGAAGGCCGCCGCCACCGCGCCCAGAATCTCGGCCGGGGCCAGGTCGCGCGCCAGGATCAGCGGCGGCAGCACCAGGGCCGGCCAGTGCCACAGATAGAGCGAATAGGAGATCAGGCCGATCCCCACCGCCCACGGCTGTGACAGCAGCTTGGCCACCGCGGTGTCGCCGCGGGCGTTGGCGTGGATCATCAGCGCCGCGCCGACGCAGGGGATCAGCGCCGTGACGCCCGGGAAGCGGACGGTCTCGTCCAGCAGGATCATCCCGCCGACCACCAGGGCCAGGCCCAGCCCCGACAGGCCGTCGCGCGTGGCCCGCGTCGCCGGGACCGGCAGCCGGCCGGTGGCCAGCAGCGCCCCGATCGACAGCTCCCAGGCCCGCGACGGGATCAGATAGAAGGCGGCGTTGCGGTCCCAGCGCATCATCGCCTCCGACACCGCCAGCGAGACCACCGTCAGCAGGGCGATCCACAGGCCCGCCCGGCGCCGGCCGAACCGTGAACAGATCAGCCAGATGACGAACGGCCACAGGATGTAGAACTGCTCCTCGACCGATAGCGACCAGGTGTGCAGCAGCGGCTTTTCCTGGGCCGGGCCGTCGAAATAGCCGCCTTTCAGCCAGAACAGGATGTTGGAGGAGAACAGGGCCACCGACACCAGGGCCGAGCTGTAGGCCCGCAGGTCGGCCGGCGGCAGGAACAGGGTCGCGACCGCGGTGACCACCGCCAGCATCACCGCCAGGGCCGGAATGATCCGCCGCACCCGGCGCTCGTAGAAGTCGAGGATCGAGAACCGGCCGCGGTCGCAGCGGTCGATCAGCACGCCGGATATCAGATAGCCTGATATCACGAAGAATACATCGACGCCGATGAACCCGCCCGGCAAAGCTTTCGGAAAGGCGTGGAACAACACCACGCCAAGCACCGCGACCGCCCGCAGCCCGTCGATGTCTCGCCTATACTGAAGCATGAAGCTTGACCATTGAGACGACGGGCTGGATCCGTTCTCAACTCAAGCGCGTCATCGCGTCAACCATTGGACACGAAAAAGGCGGGACCTTTCGGCCCCGCCCTAATCTTCAGGCAGTCGGCGCCGGTTAGGCGGACGCCGCCCCGCCCTTCTTCTCGGCGTAGATCAGCAGCGGCTGGGCGCGGCCCTCGACCACTTCCTGATTGACCACCACCTCCTCGACGCCCTCGTAATTGGGCAGCTCGAACATGGTCTCCAGCAGGATGCCTTCCATGATCGAGCGCAGGCCGCGGGCGCCGGTCTTGCGCAGGATGGCCTTGCGGGCCACCGCGTGCAGAGCGTCCTCGGTGAACGTCAGGCCGACGTTCTCCATCTCGAACAGGCGCTGGTACTGCTTGACGAAGGCGTTCTTCGGCTCGGTCAGGATCTTGACCAGGGCGACCTCGTCGAGGTCCTCCAGGGTGGCGATCACCGGCAGACGGCCGATGAATTCCGGGATCAGGCCGAAGCGCTGCAGGTCGTCCGGCTCGACGCCGCGCAGGATCTCGCCCGTGCGACGCTCTTCCGGATCGGCGACCTTGGCGCCGAAGCCGATCGACTTGCCCTGGCCTCGGGCCGAGATGATCCGTTCCAGGCCGGCGAAGGCGCCGCCGCAGATGAACAGGATGTTGGTGGTGTCGACCTGCAGGAACTCCTGCTGAGGATGCTTGCGCCCGCCCTGCGGCGGCACGGAGGCGACGGTGCCTTCCATGATCTTCAGCAGCGCCTGCTGCACGCCCTCGCCCGAGACGTCGCGGGTGATCGAGGGGTTGTCGGACTTGCGGCTGATCTTGTCGATTTCGTCGATATAGACGATGCCGCGTTGGGCGCGTTCGACGTTATAGTCGGCGGCCTGCAGCAGCTTCAGCACGATGTTCTCGACGTCTTCGCCCACATAACCGGCTTCGGTCAGGGTGGTGGCGTCGGCCATGGTGAACGGCACGTCGATGATTCGGGCCAGGGTCTGGGCCAGCAGCGTCTTGCCGGTGCCGGTCGGACCGACCAGCAGGATGTTGGATTTGGCCAGTTCGACGTCGTTGTTCTTGGTCGCGTGGTTGAGGCGCTTGTAGTGATTGTGCACCGCCACGGCCAAGACTTTCTTGGCATGGCCTTGGCCGATCACGTAATCGTCCAGAACCTCACAGATTTCGCGCGGCGTGGGGACGCCGTCCTTGGACTTCACGAAGGCGATCTTGTGCTCTTCGCGAATGATATCCATGCAGAGTTCGACGCATTCATCGCAGATGAACACCGTCGGGCCCGCGATGAGCTTGCGCACTTCATGCTGGCTCTTTCCGCAGAAAGAACAATACAGAGTGCTCTTAGTGTCGCCGCTCGCGGCTTTCGTCATGATCACTTCTCACGCTAAGGCGTCTCTGGCGAAGCCGTTGACGCCCACTCGAGGCACGCATCCGACGACCGAGGATGCAGGATACGCGCCGGGAGTTGTCTAATCCTTGACATTCCCCGATCCGATCGCAGTTCACAACCCTTCGAGCGCCGTTTTCACGGTGTGGACGAGCGTTCTGGTCGCATCAGGGCCTGACAGTCCGTACTAAAATGGGACCTCGCGGAGCGGGCACAAGCGACGATTGGTCGCTGATGAAACGCGAGAGCCCGGCAAAGGTGACGAAGGCTTTAGAAGCTAGGCTGGAATCGTGCTGCAACACCCCCTGAAATCGACGGGAAAGATCGCGCGAAATCCATGGCTAAGCGTTCTCTACTGGCCAAGGGCCTGACAGCCTCCAATCCGATGACCGGCGAGATGACCCACGACCGCGTGCTGGTGGCGTTCGACTTCGACGGCACCCTGACCGTGCGCGACAGCTTCACGGCCTTTCTCAAATGGCGGGCCGGGCCGCGGCGCTGGGCGGTCGGCCTGCTGCGGCTGATCCCGGCCGCCCTCGCCTATCTGATCCATCGCGACCGCGGCCGGATCAAGGCCGCCGCCGTCGCCGAGTTCCTCAAGGGCGCGCGGCTGATGGAGGTCGAGAGCCAGGCCCGCGCCTTCGCCCGGGTCGCCGCGCCGCGATTGTTCCGCCCCGACGCCCAGTCGGTGTGGCGGCGCTGGCGGGCCAAGGGCGCGCGGCTGGTGATCGTCACCGCCTCGCCCGACATCGTCGTCGCCCCGTTCGCCCGCGGCCTGGGCGCCGACCTGCTGCTCGGCACCCGCCTGGCCGTCGGCCCCGACGA
>JAQGIN010000540.1 GCA_028291125.1 Caulobacter sp. | reverse complement strand
TCATCGTCAACGAGTTCGGCGAGATCGGCATCGACAACGACCTGGTGGTCGGGGCCGACGAGGAAGTGTTCGAGATGAACAACGGCTGCGTCTGCTGCACGGTGCGCGGCGACCTGATCCGGGTGCTGTCGGGCCTGATGAAGCGCAAGGGCGGCTTCGACGCCATCATCGTCGAGACCACCGGCCTGGCCGATCCGGGGCCCGTGGCCCAGACCTTCTTCGTCGACGACGACGTCAAGGCCCGCACCCGGCTGGATTCGGTCACCGCCGTGGTCGACGCCAAGCACATCCTGCTGCGCCTGGGCGATTCCAAGGAGGCGGTCGAGCAGATCGCCTTCGCCGACCAGATCGTGCTCAACAAGACCGACCTGGTCAGCGAGGACGATCTGCGCCACGTCGAGGCGCGGATCCGCCGCATCAATCCGCTGGCCCCGATCCACCGCGCCCAGCGCTCGAACGTGCCGCTGGACGCCATTCTCGGCCGCGGCGGCTTCGATCTCGAGCGCATCACCGAGCTGGAGCCGGAATTTCTCAATCCCGGCCATGGCGAGGCCGGCCACGTGCACGACGAGCACTGCGGCCACGATCATCACCATCATGACCACCACGGCCATGACCACCACGACCACGGTCCGGCCAGCGCCATCCACGACGACGGGGTCAAGGGGATCTCCCTGACCCTGGAGCGGCCGATCGACGGGGCCAAGGTCACCACCTGGCTCAACGACCTGCTGGCCCGCCGCGGGCCCGACATCCTGCGCGCCAAGGGCATCCTCGACATCCAGGGCGAGGACCGCCGCCTGGTGTTCCAGGCCGTGCACATGATCCTGGAAGGCGACTACCAGCGCGACTGGAAGGCGGGCGACCGCCGCTACAGCCGCATGGTGTTCATCGGCCGCGACCTCGACGAGGCCGAGCTGCGGGCCGGCTTCGAGGCCTGCGCGGCGTAGAGCTTCTTCCTTCTCCCCTTGCGGGAGAAGGTGTCGACGCCGTCGACGGATGAGGGGTCGAAGGTCGGTTCAGCCGCGCACAGCGCCCGCCGGAGAGATTTGAGAGACCCCTCATCCGACCTGCTTCGCAGGCCACCTTCTCCCGCAAGGGGAGAAGGACACAAGAAAAAGGCCCCGGAAGCGACGCTTCCGGGGCTTTCGTATTTCTGGCTGTCGCCGAAGAGACCTAGTGGATGTCTTCGTTGATCAGGCCGACCTTGTACCAGCCGGCGCTTTGCAGCTGGTTCAGCACGCCCATGAAGTCGGCGTACAGCACGTCGGCGTCGGCGCGGATCATGACGCGCTGATCGTCCTTCGGGCCGGCTTGGCCGGTCGAGGCGAAGCGGGCGTCGAGATCGACCTGCAGGTTGTCGAGGCTGGTCTGCTTCTCGGCGATATAGAGCGCGCCCGACTTCTGGATCGAGATGAACACCGGTTCTTTCGGCTTCGGCGCGTTCGGCGGCGGGATCGTCGCCGGCGGCAGATCGACCTTGATCGCCACCGTGGCCATCGGCACGGCGACCATGAAGATGATCAGCAGCACCAGCAGGATGTCCACGAAGGGCGTGACGTTAATTTCGGAATTCTGGCCGAGCGAGTATTTGCTACCGCCACCGCCGGAGAGTTTAGCCGCCATCGCGTGACAGTCTCCCAGATGAGCCGCGCACCGGCGCGAGCTCGCAATCGTTATGAGGCCACGTCTGGCTCAGACGGGCGCGGAAGTAAAGCCAGAGGACGCAGCGGCATGGCAACCCCTTTTGCGACTCTTTTTTGCAGAACGTCGTTCGCTTCGCTGCCGGGCGCCGGCGCCGCGCGTCTGGGCGCCGATCTTTAGCGGCCGGATTTCGCCGCGCCGAAAACCGCGCTAAGGGCTCGCCCATGATCTTCTCGTTCGACGCCTATGTCACCGCCGCCCTGTTCGACCACGCCGGCCGGGCCGGATTCGCCCTCGGCGACGGCACCGTCCGTTTCGAGACCGACGGCGGCTTCGTCACCGTCGAGGCCCATGGCGGGGCGATGGGCGGGGCGACGCTCAGCGCCGCCGTGCATCCGTCCGGCCAAGGCCTGGTCACCGGCGGCGACGACGGCCGCGTGGTCTGGAGCCGGGTCGAGGGCGGCGAGATCGTCTCCACCCTGCTGGCCGAGGTGAAGGGCAAGTGGATCGAGCACCTGGCGACCAGCCCCGCCTCCGGCCTGATCGCCTTCACCGCCGGGCGCGAGGCCCATGTCCGCGACGCCGCCGATCCGGCCTTCGCCCGGGTGTTCCTGCACGACAAGACGGTTTCGGGCCTGGCCTTCGACCCCAAGGGCCGCCGTCTGGCCACCGCCGCCTATGGTGGGGTGCAGCTGTGGTGGGCCAAGATCGCCGAGCAGAAGCCGCAGATCCTCAAATGGCCGGGCAGCCACGTCGCCGTGGCCTTCAGCCCGGACGGCAAGTTCCTGGTGTCGTCGATGCAGGAGAACCAACTGCACGGCTGGCGACTGTCGGACGCCAAGGACATGCGGATGGGCGGCTATCCGGCCAAGATCAAGAGCCTGGCCTTCTTCGACAAAGGCAATCTGCTGGTCACCTCCGGGGCCAATGGCGCGGTGGTCTGGCCGTTCGCCGGGGCAGGCGGCCCGATGGGCAAGGAGGCCTCGGAGATCGGCTTCTCGCGCGACAGCCTGGTGGTGCGGGTGGCCGGGATCGACGCCCGGCCGGTGGCCATCGCCGGTCAGGACAACGGCAAGATCTGGGCCGCCCATCTGCGCAGCGGCCGCCTCGAGACGCTGAAGGCCGAAAAGGGCGCGGCGATCAGCGCCCTGGCGGTCTCGGCCGACGGCACGCGCCTGGTCTGGGGCGACGAGGACGGCGAGGCGGGCGTGCTGACGATCCCGGATCTGGAACGGCCGGCGTTCGGGGGGTAGGCTTCGAGCCGCCGATCCTTTGACAAACTCAGAACGAGGTTATTTTAGCGTCTCGCCTTTTCACAACCTAGCATCGGCGCCAAATTCGGCCTCATCCTGAGCCTGTCGAAGGACGAGGCCGTTGCACGACGTTCAGTCCGCCTGGGTCTACATCCTGCTCTGCGCTGACGGAAAATATTACGTCGGATCGCATCGTGGTCCCGATCCCGAGGTTCGCGTTTCCGCGCACAATCAGGGCCTCGACCCCAAGGCCTTCACCTTCAAGCGACGTCCGGTGAAGCTGGTCTGGGCCAGCGATTTCCAATTCATCACCGATGCGATCGCCTGCGAACGTCAGATCAAGGGTTGGACGCGCGCCAAGAAGGAGGCGCTGATGCGAGGTGACTGGGCCGGGCTTCAGAGATTGGCGCAATCGAAGACGCCGCGCCCTTCCATGCGCTTCGAGGACAATCTGAAAGTGGAACTAGGCTCGGAAACGTCGAAGGTCTGAGGCGCGGAGGGGCCGCCCTCGTCCTTCGACAAGCTCAGGATGAGGGCTATTTTAGCGCCTTGGCTGAGTTCGAAGCCCTCCCCTCGAGCTCATCGAAAAGGATTTCGCTCACTGGCGTCTAGTCGAATCCCCGCATCTCGCCCCACGCCTCGAACGGGTCGCGCCGCGAGCGCCAGGTGTTGACCGCCGCCGCCGTGTCGCGGATCCCCATCGCCATGCCGGAGAACACCATGTGGTCGTCCGGCAGATCCAGGAAGTCGCTCACCGTCTTGGCGTACTGGCTCCAGAATTCCTGGGCGCAGGTGTCCAGGCCGCGCTCGACCGCCAGCAGCATCACCGTCTGCATGT
>JAQGIN010000495.1 GCA_028291125.1 Caulobacter sp. | reverse complement strand
CATCTCCCTGGCCCTGCTGAAGGGCTCGGAGATCGACTTCGTCGACGAACTGGCTGGGGCGGAGTTTCGGGTCCGCAACCCCAACGCCAAGTCCAGCTGCGGCTGCGGCGTCAGCTTCTCGATCTAGAGGCGCTTGAGCCGAGGCGCGGCGCGCCCTAGCCTCCGCGCTCGGTTCGGAGCCCCGCATGCGTATCGCCACTTGGAACGTCAATTCGATCAACGCCCGCCTGGAGGGCGTGCTGGCCTGGTTCGAGGCGGCCGCGCCGGACGTGGCGGTGCTGCAGGAGATCAAGTGCGTCGACGAGAAGTTCCCCACAGAGGCCTTCGAGCGCCTGGGCTACAACGTCGCCGTCCACGGCCAGAAGACCTATAACGGCGTCGCCCTGCTGTCGAAGTCGCCGCTCGAGGACGTCCGCCGCGGCCTGCCGTTCGTGGTCGACGGCGAGGTCGACGATCAGGCCCGCTATATCGAGGCGGTGATCTCGGCCCCGATCCCGGTGCGGGTGGCCGGCATCTACCTGCCCAACGGCAATCCGCTCGGCACCGACAAGTTCGCCTACAAGCTGGCCTGGATGAAGCGGCTGCAGGCCCACGCCCAGGCCCTGCTGACCTATGAGGAGCCGCTGGTCATCGCCGGCGACTACAATGTCATTCCCGAGGTCGAGGACGTGCACGATCCCGCCGCCTGGCTGGGCGACGCCCTGTTCCAGCCGGAAAGTCGCGGTGCCTTCCGGGCCCTGAAGAACCTCGGCCTGGTCGACGCCTATATGCAGGCCGACGGCGCGCCCGGCGGCTACACCTTTTGGGACTACCAGGCCGGGGCCTGGCCGCGGAACAACGGCATCCGCATCGACCACCTGCTGCTATCGCCCCAGGCCGCCGACCGCCTGAACGGCGTCACCATCCACCGCGACGTGCGCGGCGAGGAAAAGCCGTCGGACCACGTGCCGGTGGTGGTCGACCTGGCGCTGTAGACGTGTGGCTTCCACCGCGGCGGGCCCGCCCTCGCCCTTCGACAAGCTCAGGATGAGGGCTAGTGTGACGGCGGTTCAGTCGAAAACCTCATCCTGAGCTTGTCGAAGGACGAGGTTTTCGTACCGCGACCGCTGGACAGCCACGGATCCTAGACGCGACCTTCGGCCCCCTGTCGAATCCCCGGGACTCCCGCTAGCTTCGCCTCCCATGAGCGAGCTCGCCCGTCTTCTGCTGTTGGTGGCCATCGCCGGGTCGGCGGTGACCGTGCTCGGCAGCGGCGCGATCTGGTTCATGGACGAGGACCGCCGCATCCGCCGCGCCCTGCGTCATGTGCTGAAGAGCGAGCCCGACGCCAGCATCGTCGCCCGCGGCCGGGCCAAGGGCGCCGGCTTCAGCTTCGCCACCGGCCTGGCGGCCGTGGCCTGGGACGCCGGGGCCTGGTGCCTGGTCTATCGGCTCGACGAGCTGATGGGGGCCGAACTGATCGTCGATGGCCAGGTGATCGGCCGGGTGTTCCGCGGCGAGGCGCGCCGGGCGATCGACCACGTGGTCTCCCAGGCCGCCCAGGTGACGCTGCGGCTGATCTTCGACGATCCCCGCCATGCCGACTTCGCGCTGGACCTGTGGCTGACCGGCGACGAACGCCGCCGCGAGAGCCCGTCCCCCGCCGACGCCATCCAGGAGGCCAACCGCTGGCTGGCCCGGGCCGAGGCCATCGTCCGCCGGCCGATCGCGCCGCGCGCCCCCGCCGCCGAACCCACCGTCGCCCCGACCGCCGCGCCGCTCGACCCCGTCGCCGCCCCGACCGAGCGCCTGGCCCCCGCCACCGCGCCGCTGTTCGCCGGGATCGACGACGGCGACGTCGACGACGCCGACGACACGGTCGATCCGCCGTGGGAGCTGGATCCAGACCAGCCGCTCGCGCCGCTGGCCGAGCCGCCCTACAAGCCGGTGTCCAAGGCCGCCCGCCCGCCGCGCGGCGAGCAGGACGAGTTGCCCTTCGATCTCGACGACGACGAGGACTGAGGCGACCGCCGGTTGATCGCGGCGCGGTTTGCGCGCACGCTCGCCGCACCTGTCGGGAGCCTCGTCATGCTGTCCATCCTGCTGGCGCTGGGCGCCGCGCTGCAGATCACGCCGGCCACCCTCCCCGCCGGCCTGGCGCAACCCGCCGCCTCGCCGCTGCTGCAACCCGCCGATCTCGATCGCGACGGCAAGGTCAGCGACGAAGAGCGCGCCGCCTGGCTGGCCCGGCCCACGGCCCGGGTGATCCCCGTGGCGACGCCCAAACGCCCGGCCGGCGCCCGCGACCTCGGCGACCCGCCGACCCCCGACCTCTATGACGACCTGTCGCCGCAGCTGAAGGACCGGCTGACCCCGGTCAGCGACTTCGAGCGCGCCCAGGACGCCGTGGTCCAGCGCAAGAAGAAGCGCTAGCGGGGCTATCCGTCACCCAAGAGCCCATCGTCCCCGCGAAAGCGGGGATGATGGTTGGATGAGAGAGACCTCCCATCCAACGCAATCACAGCCCTACAAATCAGCGTAGATGTGGGTCTCGGCCTCGGCCCCCGGATGGGTGGTGGCGCCCAGGTGGGCGGGGCCCACCAGCTGGGCGAACTTCCAGATCGCGCCGCTGTTGTAGTTGGTCTTGCGCGGCGCCCAGGCGGCCTTGCGGCGCGCCAGCTCCTCGGCCTCGACTTCCAGCTCGATGGTGCCTGCGTCGGCGTCGATGGCGATGATGTCGCCGTCCTGGATCAGGGCGATCGGGCCGCCGGCCTGGGCCTCGGGGCCGATATGGCCGACGCACAGGCCGCGGGTGCCGCCCGAGAAGCGGCCGTCGGTGATCAGCGCCACCTTGTCGCCGCGGCCCTGACCGGCCAGGGCCGCCGTGGTCGACAGCATTTCGCGCATGCCCGGGCCGCCCTTGGGGCCTTCATAGCGGATGACCAGGACGTCGCCGTCCTCATAGGCGCCGGCCTCGACGGCGGCGAAACAGGCGTCCTCGCCGTCGAAGCAGCGGGCCGGACCGCGATGGCTGCGGTGTGACTGCATGCCGGCCACCTTGACGATGCCGCCGTCGGGCGCCAGCGAGCCCCACAGGCCGACCACGCCGCCGGTCGGCGACAGCGGGTTGGAGACCGGGCGGATCACCACCTGGTCGTCGCGCCATTTCACGTCCTTGAGGTTCTCGGCGATGGTCTTGCCGGTCA
>JAQGIN010000475.1 GCA_028291125.1 Caulobacter sp. | reverse complement strand
CAGCAACGGCCGGCTGGTCCCCTGCAGGTCGCCCAGGCTGGCCAGGATCCAGGCCTTGCTGATCTGGTCGAGGACCACCACCGCCACGGCGATGGCGTAGGCGGTCCAGCCCAGGCGGGTGATGTTCGGACGACCGCTCATGCCGAAGCCCCCGCGTGCTGCTCGTCCCACCAGGCCACGGCCTCGGCGTCGCGCAAGGACAGCTCCGGATAGCGCGGATCGGTTCCCACCTCGGGCAGCACCCGCCAGGAGCGAGCGCACTTGGCGCCCTGGGCCTTCAGCGGCTGAACGGCGACGCCCTTGACCTCGTCGAGGGCGAAGGCGTCGGCCGGTCCGGCTCCGGCGGTCAGGGTGGCGGCGCTGGTGCGGAACACCTCGGCGGCGTCCAGGCCGTCGAAGGCGGCCAGCAGCTCAGGGTCGGCGATCGACACCACCGGCGCGGCCTCCAGGGCCGAGCCGATGCGCTTGTCACGGCGTTCGACCTCCAGGGCGCCGGTCACCACCGACATCACGGTCTCGACCTTGGCCCAGCGCGCCGCCTCGGCGTCGTTGCGCCAGTTGGCCGGCGTCTCCGGCAGCACCCGCAGGCCATTGGGGCCGGCCTCCGGGAAGCGGGTGGTCCAGGCCTCGTCCATGGTGAAGCTGATCAGCGGGGCCAGCCAGATCGTCAGCCGCTCGAACACCGCGTCGAGCACGGTGCGATAGGCCCGTCGGCGCGGGGTGGCGGGCGTGTCGCAATAGAGGCTGTCCTTGCGGATGTCGAAGAACAGCGTCGACAGGTCGCCCTGGCAGAACTCGATCAGCGGCCGGATGACGTCGCTGAACCGATAGTCGGCGTAGGCGGCGCGGACTTGGCCGTCGAGCTCCCAAAGCCGGTGGAGGATGAACTTCTCCAGCGGCGGGAAGTCGGCGTAATCGACGACCCGCTCGATCTCGTCGAAGCCCTCCAGGGCCCCCAGCAGGTAGCGGGTGGTGTTGCGCAGCTTGCGATAGGCGTCGGTGGTGGTGGCCAGGATGGTCTTGCCGATCCGCTGGTCTTCCGAATAGTCCACCGTCGCCGCCCACAGCCGCAGGATCTCGGCCCCGCTCTCCTTGGTGATGGTCTGCGGCTCGACGGTGTTGCCCTTCGACTTGCTCATCTTCTCGCCGTTCTCGTCCTGGGTGAACCCGTGGGTGAGAACCGCCTTGTAGGGCGCGCGGCCGCGGGTGCCGCAGCCTTCGAGCAGGGACGACTGGAACCAGCCGCGATGCTGGTCGGAGCCTTCCAGATAGAGGTCGGCCGGCCAATGGCTGTCGGCCCGGCCCTCGATGGTGAAGGCGTGGGTGCAGCCCGAGTCGAACCAGACGTCGAGGATGTCGCCGATCTTCTCGTAGCGGGCCGGATCGAGGTCGCCGAGGAAGTCGGCGTCGGGCCGGGTGAACCAGGCGTCGGCCCCACCCTCGCGGACGGCGGCCAGGATGCGGGCGTTGACGGCGGCGTCCAGCAGCGGCGCGCCGCTGTCCTTGTCGACGAACATCGCCAGGGGCGTGCCCCAGGCGCGCTGGCGGCTGACCAGCCAGTCGGGGCGGGTCTCGACCATCGAGCCGATGCGGTTGCGGCCGGCGTCGGGGTGGAAGGCGGTGTCGGCGATGGCCACAAGCGCCTTATCGCGCAGTGTCTCCGGGGCAACGATTTTGGCGCGTTCCAGCGCGCTTTCGATCGTCGAAACCGGCCCCATTCTGATGAACCACTGCGGAGTATTGCGGAAGATCACTGGAGCCTTGGAGCGCCAGCTGTGCGGATAGCTGTGCTCCACCCGGCCGCGCGCCAACAGGTTTCCGGCCTCGATCAGCTTGTCCATCACCGCGCCGTTGGCCGGGCCAAACTTGCCAGCCTTCTTACCTTCGGTTTCGATCACCTTCAGGCCGGCAAACAGCGGCACATGCGGGTAGTAGGCGCCGTCGGGGTCGACAGTATCCGGGATGGAATCCAGGCTGTAGCCGTTTGCCAGCCAAACAAGGTAGTCGTCCGTGCCGTGGCCTGGAGCAGTGTGGACAAAGCCAGTACCGGCATCGTCGGTGACGTGCTCGCCGGCGAGTAGGGGCACATCGAAGCCATAGCCCTTCGTTGGGTCCGGATCTGGCGCAAGCTTTGCGAGCGGATGTTCGCACACCACGCCGTTGGGGAATTGGAAGACGACATCGTCTTCTGAGTTGTGATCCCGAGTATTTAGAGTGCTGCCAGTCACGACGTCGATGGGCGTGTAGCCCTTAATGGAAGCCGCTTTGAGCAGATCGCCAATCAAATCCCGAGCGACAAATAGACGTTCGCCGACCTTCGCCCAAGGTTCAAAGGGGGCGTCGGGATCGAGCGCGTCAACGCGGATGAGCAGGTAATCGATATATGGCCCGTAGGAGATGGCGCGGTTCGCAGGAATCGTCCACGGCGTCGTTGTCCAAATGACTACCGAAGCGCCTACAGGGGAGTTCTCACCTTTCGACACGTAGTCGATGAAGTGTTGTTCGTCCTCGGCCGTATACGGTTCGCCGGTTCGCGCCGAGAGCCCTTCCCTGATTGCGCGCATGCCCTGAGACGGTTCCGCCCACTTCTTGACCGGGAACTTCACCCACACGGTCGGCGAGACGTGGTCGTGGTATTCGATCTCGGCCTCGGCCAGGGCGGTGCGCTCGACCGGGCTCCACATCACCGGCTTGGAGCCGCGATAGAGCTGACCCGAGGCGGCGAACTTGTGGAACTCGGCGACGATGGTCGCCTCGGAGCCGAAGTCCATGGTGGCGTAGCGGTTCCACCAGTCGCCCAGCACGCCCAGGCGCTGGAACTCGACCTTCTGGGCTTCGATCCAGCCGGCGGCGTATTCGCGGCAGCGCTGGCGAAACTCGCTGGCCGGGACCTCGTCCTTGCGGCGGCCCTTGGCGCGGAACTCCTCCTCGATCTTCCACTCGATCGGCAGGCCGTGACAGTCCCAGCCGGGCACGTAGTCGACGTCGTAGCCCAGGGCGAAGCGCGAGCGGACCACGAAGTCCTTGAGAATCTTGTTCAGCGCGTGGCCGATGTGGATGGCGCCGTTGGCGTAGGGCGGGCCGTCGTGCAGCACGAACAGCGGCGCGCCGGCCGCCTGGCGCTTGGCGCGGATGGCGCCGTACAGGCCCTTGTCCGACAGCGCCGCCCAGGCCAGCAGGATCTCGGGCTCCTTCTTGGGCAGGCCGCCGCGCATCGGGAACGGGGTGTCGGGAAGAAAGACGGTCTCGCGGTAGTCGCGCGAAGGGGAGGCGTCGTCGGCCATGAGCTATCCAGCGTGAGG
>JAQGIN010000455.1 GCA_028291125.1 Caulobacter sp. | reverse complement strand
GGTGCGCTCGGCATAGGCGCCGCCGTCGATATAGTCGAACAGGAAGCGCGGCAGCTTGCGCCGCGCCGCCTCGCGAAAATCGGTGGTCGAGGAGACGATCATGGCCGCCGCTTACTGGAAGTTGGCGAAGGCGCCGCCGTCGGCCAGAACCGCCGCGCCGGTGACATAGGACGCCATGTCCGAGGCCAGGAAGACGACGATCTTGGCGATGTCCTCGGGCGCGCCCAGGCGGCCCAGCGGGATGCGGCCCTCCATGTACTGGCGCTTCTTGGGGTCGGCCAGGTCGTCCTTGTTGATGTCGGTGGCGATGGTGCCCGGCATCACCGAATTGCAGCGGATGCCATGGCGCCCCAGCGCCACGGCGCAGGACTGCATCAGGCTGTGCACCCCGGCCTTGGTCGGGGTGTAGTGGGTCTGCATCTCGCCGCCGACCAGGGCGCTGATCGAGGAGATGGCGACCACGGCCCCGCCCCGCCCTTGCTTGACCATCTGGTTGGCGGCGGCCTGGACCATGAAATAGGCCCCGGTCATGTTGACGCCGACCGTGCGCTCATAGGTCTCGCGCGGCATGTCGAGGAAGGCGTGGAACGGGCAGATGCCGGCGTTGCTGACGAAGACGTCGACGCCGCCCAGGCCGGCCACCGCCGCCTGGATGAAGGCCGGGGCGTTGTCGGGATCGGCGACGTCGCCGTCGAAGATCACCGCCTTGCGGCCTAGGGCGCGGATCGCCTGCGCCACCGCCTCGGCGGCCTCCGGATCACGAAAGACGTTCAACGCCACGTCGGCGCCCTGGCGCGCGCATTCGATCGCGGTGGCCCGCCCGATGCCGCGCGACGCGCCGGTGACCAGCACGACCTTGTCCTTCAGCAGCATCGCTCTCCCCAACTCTTGTGACTTGTGACGGCCTAGCGCTTGGCGGCGGCCGGTTTGCCGTTCCAGCCGAGATCGCGGCTGATGGCGTCGGCCGCGCCGCGCACGTCGTCGACCAGGGTGTTCATCCGCTCGTCGTCCATGTACTGGGCCGCGCCCGAAACGCTGATGGCGGCGACGATCGAGCCGTTGGCCCCGCGCACCGGGGCGGCGACGCAGCGGATGCGGTCCTCGTTCTCCTCGAGGTCGAAGGCCACCCCGCGCTGGGCGTAGTCGCGCATCCACGCGATCCACTGCTCTTCGTCCGGAGCGCCCTCGGCCGGCGGGCCTTCCATGCGGTAGAGGTCGCGCCAGCGGGCCTCGGTCTCGTCCAGCACCAGCGCCTTGCCCAGGCCGGTCGCGCGGATGGGCCGCAACTCGCCGATGCACGGTCGGATCTCGACGCGCCGGCCGCCGGGCAGCTGATCGACGAACCGGGCGGCGTCGCCGTCGCGGACCGCCAGATTGACCGCGTCGCCGGCGCCTTGAGCCAGCGCCTGCAGGTGCGGCCGGGCCACCAGGGCCAGATCGTTGCTCACCGACGCCAGATGGCCCAGCTCCAGAAGCTTGGGACCCATCGAATAGCCGCGCGGCGACCGGTGATTGAGATAGCCTCGGCTCACCAGGGCGGCGGCCAGACGATGGGCCGTGCTCCGGTTTAGTCCCAATTCCGCGGCCAGTTCGATCAGGCCCAGCGGCGATTGCGAAACCGTCTCGAGGACGTCCAAGCCGCGCAGGAGAGTCTGGCAGCCCGGGTGCGCCGCGGGATCGGCGTCGTCTCGCCGGCGGGGTGTTCGCAGAGCGGCGTCGTCGGCCAAGGCGGGGCTCCAAAATAGATTTGAAACCACAATATAGCGACCCGCGCGACGCCAAGGCAAATATAAGACGCCGGTTACACAGTATTAATCGAGGCCTTGGCCGCTCTTCTCGCGCGCCCCGCCCCTGGCGCGGCCGCGTCAGACGCTCGCCATGCCCTTCAGAACCTTGTCCAAGGTCAGCGGGTACTCGCGGATGCGCACCCCGCAGGCGTTGTAGACCGCGTTGGCGACGGCGGCGGCGACGCCGCAGATGCCCAGCTCGCCGACACCCTTGGCCTTCATCGGCGACGACTTGGCGTCGGCCTCGTCGAGGAAGAACACGTCCTGATGCGGGATGTCGGCATGCACCGGCACCTGGTATTCGGCCATGTCGTGATTGACGAAATAGCCAAAGCGCTGGTCGATCACCGCCTCCTCCATCAAGGCCGCGCCGACGCCCATGGTCATCGCCCCGATCACCTGGCTGCGCGCTGATTTAGGATTGAGAATGCGGCCGGCCGCGAAGGCGCCGCTCATCTTGCGCACGCGGATCTCGCCGGTGTCGGCGTCGACCCCGACCTCGGCGAAGTGGCCGCCGAACGTCGCCTGGGCGTAGGTCTTGTCCAGATCACCGAACTCGATCACGTCCTCGGCCGACAGCCCGGCCGCGCCCACGGCCTTGGCCAGGGACACGCTGCGCCGGCCCGACCGCACCTTGCCGTCCTCGAACACCACCTTGTCCGGATCGAAGCCGAGCTTGCCGGCGATCGCCTCGCGCAGCTTGACGCAGGCGGCGTAGACCCCGGCGGTCGCGCTGTTGCCGCCCCACTGGCCGCCGGAGCCGGCCGAGACCGGGAACCGCGAGTCGCCCAGCAGCACGATGACCTTGTCGACCGGCACGCCCATCATCTCGGCGGCGGTCTGGGCGATGACCGTGTAGCTGCCGGTGCCGATGTCGGTCATGTCGGTGGCCACGGTCACCACCCCCTTGCCGTCGACGCCGACGCGGGCCGCCGACTTCATCGGCACGTTGCCGCGGAAGGCCGCGGCCATGCCCATGCCGACCAGCCAGCGGCCGTCGCGGACCTGGCCGGGCGTCGGGACGCGCCGACTCCAGCCGAAGCGCTCGGCGCCGGTGCGCAGGCAGCCGATCAGGTCGCGGTGCGAGAACGGCCGCTTGGGCCCGACCTCGGGGTCGAACTGGGTGTCGTTGAGGATGCGGAATTCGACCGGGTCCATCCTCAGCTTCTCGGCCATCTCGTCCATGGCGATCTCGAGCGCCATCAGGCCCGGGGCCTCGCCGGGGGCGCGCATGGCGTTGCCTTCGGGCAGGTCGAGGGTGGCCAGGCGGTGAGCGGTCATGCGGTTGGCGCCGGCATAGAGCAGGCGCGTCTGGTTGGCCGCGGTCTCCGGCCCGCCGCCGGCCAGGTCGCCCGACCAGCTCTCGTGGCCGATGGCCAGGATCTTGCCGGCGCGATCGGCGCCGATGCGGATGCGCTGGATCGTCGCCGGACGGTGGGTGGTGTTGTTGAACACCTGCGGCCGCGCCAGCGCCACCTTCACCGGCCGCCGCGCCGCCCGGGCGCCCAGGGCCGCCATCAGGGCGTCGCTGCGCACCCATAGCTTGGAGCCAAAGCCGCCGCCGACATAGGGCGACATCACATGGATGTTCTCCTTGGGGATCAACAGGGTCTGGCTCATGTCGCGCACCGCCCAGGCGATCATCTGGTTGGAGGTCCACAGGGTCAGCTTGTCGCCGGTCCAGGCCGCCGTCGTCGCGTGCGGCTCCATCATCGCGTGGCATTGGTCGGGCGTGGTGTAGGTGGCGTCGAGCTTGACCGGCGCGTGCGCGAAGGCCCCGGAGAAGTCGCCGACGGCGGTGTCGGCGTGGCCGGAGAACTCGTTTTCCTGCGGCTTGATCGCTCCGGCCTTGGCGGCGGCGAGATCATAGCCGCCCTTGGCCTTGGCGTAGCTGACCTTGATCAGCTTGGCGCCCGCCCGCGCCTGCTCGAAGGTCTCGGCGACCACCACCGCCACGGCCTGGTCGAAGTGCTGCACCTCGGGCCCGGCCAACAGCTTGGCGGTGTGGGCCTGGGCCTTGCCCAGCTTGCCGGCGGTCTTGTAGGTGACGATGGCCAGCACGCCGGGCGAGCGCTGCGCCTGGGCCAGGTCGATCTGCTCGATGCGGCCCTTGGCGATCGCCGCCCCCAGGATGTAACCGTAGGCGGCGTTCGGCGCGACGTCGTGGCGCTCATAGGCGTAGGGCGCGGTTCCGGTGGTCTTCGCCTTGCCGTCGATGCGGTCGACCGGCTGACCGACCACCGTCATCTTGTCGATCACATTGGCGGTGGCGGGGGTGTCGAACTTCATGGCTCACACCCTCGCTTCGGCGAAGACCGCGCCGAGCGTCCGCTCGACCAGGGTGGTCTTGAAGGCGTTCTGCGGCGTGGTCCGCGCGCCGGCCAGGACCGCCTCGGCGGTCGCCCTGGCCCCCTGCCCGATCCGCCCCTCCGCCGCCTCGACCCGCCACGGCTTGTGCGCCAGCCCGCCGAAGGCCAGCCGCCCGCCGCCGCCCGGCGGCAGCACCGCCGCCACCGAGATCAGGGCGAAGGCGTAGGAGGCGCGGTCGCGCACCTTGCGATAGGCATGCACGCCGCCGAGCGGCCGAGGCAGGGTCACGGCGGTGATCAGCTCGCCCTGGGCCAGGGTGGTCTCGATCTGCGGCGTCGCGCCCGGCAGCCGGTGGAAGTCGGCGATCGGGATGGCCCGCGTCGCGCCGTCGGCGCGCACCGTCTCCACCTGGGCGTCAAGAACCCGCATGGCCACCGCCATGTCGCTGGGGTGGGTGGCGATGCACTGCTCGCTCGCCCCCAGGATCGCCAGGTTGCGATTGAAGCCGTCGATCGCCGAACAGCCGGCCCCGGGCTGGCGTTTGTTGCAGGGTTTGGTGGTGTCGTAGAAATACGGGCAGCGGGTGCGCTGCAGCAGGTTGCCCGCCGTCGTCGCCTTGTTGCGCAGCTGCCCCGAGGCGCCGGCCAACAGGGCGCGGCTGAGCACGGCGTAGTCGCGCCGCACCCGCCGGTCGGCCGCCAGGTCGGTGTTGCGCACCAGGGCCCCGATCCGCAGGCCGCCTTCGGGCGTCTCGTCGATCTTGTCGAGGCCCAGCCGGTTGACGTCGATCAGATGCCGGGGCGTCTCGATCTGCAGCTTCATCAGGTCGAGCAGGTTGGTGCCGCCGGCGATGAACTTGGCGCCGGGGGTCCGGATCACGGCGGCGGCCGCCTCGGCCGGCGACCCGGCCCGCTCATAGGTGAAGGCCTTCATGCCTTGGCTCCCGCCACGTCGCGCACCGCGTCGATGATGTTGGAATAGGCCCCGCACCGACAGATGTTGCCGCTCAGCCGCTCGCGCAGCTCCTCGGCGGTGACCCGCGGCGTCGCTTCGAGGTCGGCGCTGACATGGCTGGGGATGCCGGCCTTGATCTCGTCCAGGGTGGCCACGGCCGAACAGATCTGGCCGGGCGTGCAGTAGCCGCACTGATAGCCGTCGTGCTTGATGAACGCCGCCTGCATCGGGTGCAGGTCATCGGGCGTTCCCAGACCCTCGATGGTGGTGATCTCGTCGCCGTCGTGCATCACCGCCAGGGTCAGGCAGCTGTTGATCCGGCGGCCGTCGACGATGACGGTGCAGGCCCCGCACTGGCCGTGGTCGCAGCCCTTCTTGGCGCCGGTCAGCTTCCAATGCTCGCGCAGGGCGTCGAGCAGGGTGGTGCGGGTGTCGAGGTCGAGGCGGTTGAGCTTGCCGTTGACCTTCAGGGTGACCGGCA
>JAQGIN010000302.1 GCA_028291125.1 Caulobacter sp. | reverse complement strand
GACGGCGCGGCCGTATTCCGGCTTCACCTCCCCGGTCATGATCCCGGGATTCTCCCGGAACTGACGCCGGACCTCGACCACGACCGACTGGGCGGCGCGGCCGACGGCAGTCATCGACATGCCGCCGAAGAGGAAGGGCAGAAGCCCCCCGAACAGCAGCCCAACGACCACATAAGGGTTGGACAGATCGAAGGCCACCGCGCCCAGGCCGTCGAAGAACGACCCCGGCGTGGCGTTGGCCGCGAAGTACTTCAGGTCCTCGGTGTAGGCGGCGAAGAGCACCAGGGCGCCCAGGCCGGCCGAACCGATGGCGTAGCCCTTGGTGACGGCCTTGGTGGTGTTGCCCACGGCGTCGAGCGCGTCGGTGGTGACGCGCACTTCCTTGGGCAGGCCGGCCATTTCGGCGATCCCGCCGGCGTTGTCGGTGACCGGGCCGAAGGCGTCGAGCGCGACCACGAAGCCGGCCAGGGAAAGCATGGCGGTGGTGGCGATGGCGATGCCGAACAGGCCGGCGAGGTTGTAGGTGACGATGATGCCGACCGCGACGACCAGCACCGGGGCCGCCGTCGCTTCCAGGGACATGGCGAGGCCCTGGATGACGTTGGTGCCATGGCCGGAGACCGAGGCCTGGGCCACCGACTTCACCGGGCGGAAGTTGGTGCCGGTGTAGTATTCGGTGATCACCACGATCAGGGCGGTGACGGCCAGACCCGCCAGGCCGCAATAGAACAGGGCGTCGGCCCCGATCACCCGGTCGCCGACGGTGACCGCGGTCGGGGCCAACCGATGGATCACCCACCACACCGCCGGGATCGACAGCAGGCCGGTGACGATCAGGCCCTGATAAAGGGCCCCCATGATGTTTTGCTTCTTGCCCAGGCGGACGAAGAACACGCCGATGATCGAGGTGACGATGCACACCGCGCAGATCGCCAGCGGCAGGGTCATCATCGCGCTGACGATGGCCGCCCCGGCGTCGCGGAACAGGATCGCCGCCAGCACCATGGTGGCGACGGTGGTCACCGCATAGGTCTCGAACAGGTCGGCGGCCATGCCGGCGCAGTCGCCGACATTGTCGCCGACATTGTCGGCGATGGTGGCGGCGTTACGCGGGTCGTCCTCGGGAATGCCGGCCTCGACCTTGCCGACCAGATCGCCGCCGACGTCGGCGCCCTTGGTGAAGATGCCGCCGCCCAGCCGGGCGAAGATCGAGATCAGCGAGGCGCCGAAGCCCAGCGCCACCAGGGCGTCGATGACGTCACGGCCGGTGGGCTCGAAGCCCAGACACCGGGTCAGCACGCTGTAATAGCCCGCCACGCCCAGTAGGGCGAAGCCAGCCACCAGCATGCCGGTGACGGCGCCGGAGGTGAAGGCCAGCTTCAGGCCCTTGGCCAAGCTCTCGGAGGCGGCCTGGGCCGTGCGGACATTGGCCCGCACCGAGATCAGCATGCCGGCGAAGCCCGCGGCTCCGGACAGCACCGCTCCGACCAGGAAGCCGATGGCGGCCCACTGCCCGATCAGCCACCAGACGATGGCCAGAATGACGACGCCGACGATGGCGATGGTCAGATATTGCCGGCGCAGATAGGCCTGCGCCCCTTCCTGGATCGCCGCGGCGATCTCCTGCATCTTCGCGTTGCCGGGCGAGGCCCGCAACAAAACGGCCGTCTGCACGGCGCCGTACAGCACCGCCAGCAGCCCGGCCCCGATGGCCAAGTTAAGCCAAGAACTCATAGGTCTGTCGCCCCTTCGTGCTTCCGTTCACGAGGGGGATCGTCATCCCGATGTCGGGTGACGGCCGGGCCTTGTGGCCTCATGCCCCCTCGATGCTCCCTGATTTGGCGCCTCGATGAGCGCCAAGGGCGGGACAGTGCCAAATGGGCGGGGGTGGCGCAACCGCTTGCGAACAGGCGTTCGCGGCGACCGTCCTAGGTCCCGGCGGCGGCCGGGGGGCGCGGCGGGGCCAGGCGCCGCTTGGGAGTCTGCTTGAGCAGGGTGACGCCGACCACCTTGCCCGGTCCGACCAGGGTGGTGGCCTCGCGCAACACCACCGCCTTCAGCCGCGCCTCGTCGAGGGTGTCGTAGGAATCGGGGCGGGTGAACGGGGCCCGGTGCGCCATCCGCACCACCGCGTCGCGCAGCAGCGGCTCCTTGTCGTCCATGATCGTCGGCGAGACGTTGGGCGCCAGGGTCAGATTGATGACCACGAACACGTAGTTGATCAGGCGCTTGTCGACGATCACCGGCAGGCCCATGGCCTCCAGCTTGAAGATCGGGTCGACCGCCCCCTCGCCTTTCGCCTCGTTGGCGAAGGCCAGGGTGGGGCTGGCCGCCAGGGCCAGGAGGGCGAGGACGGCGCGGCGCGTGGAGCAGGGTCGGAAGGCCATGGAACCGGCCTTAAGCGACAAGCCTTGCCGTTTTACTACCAAGCGGCGTTTGGCCGCAGGGCTTCGCAACCGATGCGCGTTCTGGTCGCGAAACGATCAGCGCGGACGCGGGCGCCCCCTAGCCGTGCAGCCAGCCCAGCCGCTGCGGGGTGATATCCTTGCCCTGGAACACGGCGCTGATCCCCTGCCCGTCGGTGAATTCGCCGACGTCGCGCGCCGTCAGGCCGGCCGCCAGGGCCGCGGCCTGGAAGGCGGCGACCTCGTCGGGGGCCACGGCGCAGACCACCTCGTAGTCGTCGCCGCCGGAGGCTAGGGCCAGGCGGGCCTCGCCGGCTTCCGGCTGGGCCGCCAGCCAGGCGCGGGCCGGGGCCGACAGCGGCAGGCGCTCGAGATCGACCCGCACGCCGCAGCCGCTGGCCCGGGCCACGTGATCGGCGTCGGCCAGCAGACCGTCGGAGA
>JAQGIN010000300.1 GCA_028291125.1 Caulobacter sp. | reverse complement strand
AAGTTGCCCAACGCCCGGGCCCGCCGGGTCGGCGAGCCGATGGAGCCGATCTTCACCACCGGATAGGCGTCCTTGCAGGCGCCCTGATTGCCGCATGTGACGCTGACCATGGCGCGGATCGTGGTGGCGGCCAGTCGCACACCCGAGCCGCTGGCGCGGGTGACCGCCCCGGTGGCGGGGTTGATGGTGAACACCGTATCGCCGCTGGCCGCCGAGACCACCTTGCCCAGGTCGGGCGCGGCGGTGATGGTGGTGGTGTAGGTTTGGGCGGCGGCCGACCCGGCCAGCATGGCCAGGACGGCGCCGAGTTTTCGGCCAGATCCCATCACAACCCTCCAAGTCAATCTCCTGGTCGAGGGGTGCGTGGCGCGGCGCGCTGCTCCTTAGGTCACGTGTCGCTCCACGCGGAGCGGGTCAGTTGTATTGAGCGATCACCACCAGAAGGCCGTGATAAACGCCCGGGGCCATGGTCTCTCCGGTCAGGGCGACGACGCCACCGACATTGACGCTGAGGCCGCCATTGGCGCGCAGCGCGCCGCCGGCCACGGCGTGTTCGGTCGGGCTCACCGTGGTGACGGTCAGGGTCTCTGGTCCGCCGGCGCGGGTCACGTCGAAGGCCGACGGCGTCGCCAGGGAGACGGCGGCGCTTTGACCGCCCAGCAGGGCGATGCTGGCTGTCGAGGTCGAGGCCGAGACGGCGGCGAGGTTGGTGGGCAACAGGGCCTTGAAGCTGAGATTCTGCGTCACCGCGATGCCGGCGCTCTGGACGATCTCGGCGCGGCCGACGGTCTGCACGATGGCCGAGGCGAAGGCCGTCGAGGCGAAGCCGACAAACGCCAGTCCGCAAAGGATCGGAGAGACCTTGGGTGTCATGGAGCCAACCATGGCCCTGTTTCGCTTTCGGGAAGGTTACGCCGGGGCGAGATCGCCTCGGCGGCCCTCCATCAGTTGTAGGCGACGGTGACGTCGAAGGTGCCGCTGTAGGCCCCGGTCGGCGTGCTGCTGGCGACCGGCAACGAGCCGCCGACGCCGAAGGAGGCGCTGCCGGCCGAGCCCAGCGAGCCGCTGATCGTACCGCTGGTGGCGGTCGAAACCAGGGAGACGGCGATGGTGCTCGGTCCCGTCAGGTTGAAGCTCGACGGCACGGTGATCGAAAAGGTCTCACCGCCTTCACCGGCCACCGTGTAGGCGGCGCGCGAAGTGGTCGAGGTCAGGCCGACGACGCCGCCGGAAACGACGCGGGCGCCGCTGGTTTCGTTGATCGTCACCGAGCCGGAACCCGAGCCGGGCCGCACGACGGAGCCGAAGGCCAGGCCCGTGCCCAGGGTCAGCACGATGGGTTGGATGATCTTGGCGGCGCCGGTGGTGGTCTGGGTGGCCGAGGCCTGGGCGAAGGCCGAGCCGGCGATCAGAGACAGGGTTGCCGCGACGAGGGCGGACTTGGTGATCCTATCCACGTTCGTATTCCTCAAATAGGGGACCGGCTCCGGCCGGGGGCTTGTGTTGAATGAGGCACTGTAGAACGTAAGAGGTACACAAAATCTAGCTATGACATCTCCAGTTTAAAGAGATGCCAGGTTTACAAAGTGAGTGTGGACCGAAAACGACAATGGTCAATTTCTAAATTGTTACAAATTCAATTGTAATATAATTAATATCTCCGCGTGAGTATTTGCGAATGCATTTCGCAACTGGTCACGATGCGGTCGTAACTCGCTCTCAACCTAAGTACAACTTGGACGTGGATCATGGCGACGCTTGTGGCGTCGTCGCGGGTCCGGGGCCTAGGGCCTCAGGACGCCGGTCCGGCCGTCCGCGCCACCGTCAGCGAAGAGGGGGGCAGCAGGATCGGCCGCCGGCCGTCCTCGAGGGTGAGGCGGCGCGGCGGCGCGTCGCGGGCCGGATGGCCGTGCGGGCCGCCCGGCTTCCAGGCGTATTGCGCCGGCGAGTATTGGTCGAGCGCGACCGGGCCTGTCAGGCCGCGCCAGCCCTGGGCGGTCTGGAAGCCGACGCTGACCGCGTGGGCGCGGCGGCCGTCGCGATTGACCAGCATCAGGCCCCAGCGGCCGTCGGGCCGCTTCACGGCATAGGCGGTGACCCACGGGCGGCCCTTGGCGTCGGTTCCGTCGGCGCTGGCCGGCCAGACGGCGTGGTCGCCGCCGCCGGGCTGGGCCCAGCGCTGGGTCATCAGCCGCGCGGCCCAGTAGGCCGGCATCGGCCACCGGGCGGCCCCGGTCGCGTCGGCCTGCCACAGCATCATGTTGCCATAGCCGGCGCAGGCCCGGTGCTGGTTGATCGGCACGTTGGGGCCGTAGCCGAACAGATAGGCGGCGTCGCCGCCGAGGGTGAGGAATTGGCCGACGATGTCGGCGTTGAGCAGGGCGCTGGGCGGCTCGACCATGGCCCGCCCGGAATAGGCCGAGAAGCCGTATTCGCTGATGATCCATGGGATGGTCGTCGGGATCTCGTCGTCGGCGAAGCGCCGGAACAGCGCCGTGGTCATCCCCGTCTGGTCCAGCAGCTTGTCGCCGATGTCGCCGCAGAGGTCGTCGAACGGATAGCGCTCGAACGAGAAGAAGCCGAGCTGGTCGATCCCGCCTTGGCCGCGCAGGTAGCGCATCAGCCGCCGGGTCCAGGAGTGGTCCGGATCGACGTCCAGCCAGGTGTCGGCGACGCCGCTCTGCAGGCTGGGGCCGCCGAACACCAGCGCCGGGTCGACGCGGCGTAGGACGCGAGCGAACTCCAGATACAGCGCGCCATAGGCTTCCGGGTCGACATATTGCCCGTCCGGCTCCTCGCCCAGCTCGACCTGGCGCAGCGGATAGCCGCGCCAGCGCATGTAGCGGATCAGGGCGGCGGCGTTGTCGGGGGTGTCGTAGAGCACGCCGACCGGGGTCATCATCGGCCGGCCGCTGGTCAGGCCGCTGGCGAACACCCGGTCCAGGCCCGGCTGCTCCAGCTCGGGATCGAGATCCGTCGCCCGGTGCCAGGGATCGGTCGACGACACCTGGGCGTAGCTCTGGGCCCGGCCGTCCTTGGCGTGGCGCACGCGGTCGACGAGATGGCCCTGGGCGTCGAGCGCGCCGAAGCCGAGCTCGCGAATCGCGTAGCCCAGGCCGTCGCGCGGGTCGGTCGAGCCGGCCGGGGCGGTCCTCGACGAGGTCTGCATCAGCACGCGGACGAAATGGGCGTCGATGGCGTGGTCGAAGGCCAGGGTGACGTCGCCGCCATGGCCGTCGGTCACCACCCCGCCGGGAAAGGCGACCCAGCGACCGGCCGGATCGTATTCGTCGACGCCGGTCCAGTGCTGGACGTCGTAAGCGACGGCGTAGGGCTGGCCCCAGTGGATCCGCGCCGCGCTCACCGCCCGCCGCTCACCCAGATCGATCACCGCCCAGTCCGGCCGGGCTGGGGCGTGGCTGTAGGCCGGGTCGAGATAGGGGTTGGACTTCCAGACGCTGGCGTCGTCGCCGTCGTCCAGCCGCGAATAGCCGGCGTTGTTGGCCTGGTCGACGCTGTCGCCGCGGCGGGGCAGGG
>JAQGIN010000446.1 GCA_028291125.1 Caulobacter sp. | reverse complement strand
GTGAACCTCGGCATCGGCATCCCGACCCTGGTGGCCAACTACATCCCCGCCGGCATGTCGGTGACCCTGCAGAGCGAGAACGGTATGCTCGGCATGGGCCCGTTCCCCTACGAGGGCGAGGCCGATCCGGACCTGATCAACGCCGGCAAGCAGACCATCACCCAGTTGCCGACCTCCAGCTTCTTTGACAGCGCTCAGAGCTTTGCGATGATCCGCGGCGGCCATGTCGACCTCACCGTGCTGGGGGCCATGGAGGTGGCCCAGAACGGCGACATCGCCAACTGGACCATCCCCGGCAAGATGGTGAAGGGCATGGGCGGGGCCATGGACCTCGTCGCAGGCGTCAAGCGCGTCATCGTGGTCATGGACCATGCCAACAAGGCCGGCCAGAGCAAGGTCTTGAAGCGTTGCGCCTTGCCCCTGACGGGCGCGGGCTGCGTCGACATGGTGATCACCGACCTTTGCGTGTTCGACCTGGATCGCAAGGGCGCCGGCCTGACCTTGATCGAGATGGCGCCCGGCGTCACGCTGGACGAGGTCAAGGTCAAGACCGAAGCCGACTTCGACGCAGGAGCCTTCGCGTGAGCACGGCCTATATCTGCGACGGCATCCGCACGCCGTTCGGCCGCTATGGCGGCGCCCTCGCCAAGGTCCGCGCCGACGACCTGGCCGCCATGCCGATCAAGGCCCTGATGGCCCGCCATCCGGTCTTCGACTGGAGCGCCGTGGACGAAGTGGTGCTCGGCTGCGCCAACCAGGCCGGCGAGGACAACCGCAACGTCGCCCGCATGGCCGCCCTGCTGGCTGGCCTGCCCGGAACCGTGCCGGGCGTGACCGTCAATCGTCTGTGCGCCTCCGGCCTCGAAGCCATCGGCTACGCCGCCCGCGCCATCATCTCAGACCAGGCCGACCTGGTGGTCGCCGGCGGCGTGGAGAGCATGAGCCGCGCGCCCTTCGTGATGGCCAAGGCCGACAGCGCCTTTTCGCGCGCCGCCAAGGTCGAGGACACCACGATCGGCTGGCGCTTCATCAATCCGGCCATGCAGAAGGCCTACGGCGTCGACTCCATGCCCGAGACCGCCGAGAACGTCGCCGCCGACTTCGCAATCAACCGCGCGGACCAGGACGCCTTGGCCCTACGCAGCCAGCAGCGGGCCGCCGCCGCCATCAAGGCCGGCTTCTTCGACGGCGAGATCGCCCCCATCGAGATCCCCGGCAAGGCTGGCCCGACCATCGTCGATCGCGACGAGCATCCCCGCGAGACCACGCTTGAGGCCTTGGCCAAGCTGAAGCCCGTGGTGCGCGAGGGCGGCACGGTGACGGCCGGCAACGCCTCGGGCGTCAATGACGGCGCGGCCGCCCTGATCATCGCCTCGGAAACCGCCGTCAAGCGCCACGGGCTGACGCCCCGCGCCCGTATTCTTGGCTACGCCACCGCCGGCGTCGCGCCGCGCGTCATGGGTATCGGCCCCGTGCCGGCCACTCGGCGGCTGATGGCCCGCACCGGCCTGTCGATCGGCGACTTCGACGTGGTCGAGCTCAATGAGGCCTTCGCCGCCCAAGGTCTGGCGGTTCTGCGCCAACTGGGACTGCCCGACGATGGGGCTCACGTGAACCCCAACGGCGGCGCCATCGCCCTGGGCCATCCGCTCGGCGCTTCGGGCGCGCGCCTGGTGTTGACCGCCCTGCGCCAGCTGGAAGCCACTGGCGGCAGGCGCGCTCTGGCCACCCTCTGCATCGGCGTCGGCCAGGGCGCCGCCCTTGCTTTCGAACGGGTCTAGGAGACCGACATGAGCCAGATCATCGGCTATCGCCCCGAGGACGCCGGCCAGCCGCCGTCGCTGTCGCCCGGCTATGTCTCGACCGTGCCGCGCTCGCCCAGGCTGCCCCTGGTTAAGATCCCGCAGGGCCTGACCGAAACCACGGGGCCGGCCAACGCCTGGTCACGGCTGATGGGTCCGTCGATGGCGGACCTGACCACCCAGCACGCAGCCATGCCCCAGGGACAACGGATCATCGTCGCCGGCCGCGTGCTCGACGAGCAGGGCCGCCCGGTTCCCAACACCGTGATGGAGATCTGGCAGGCCAACGCCGCCGGCCGCTACATCCACAAGAAGGACCAGTGGGACGCACCGCTCGATCCCAACTTCACGGGCGCCGGCCGGGTGATCACCGACGCCGACGGCCGCTACCAGTTCGTGACCATCCGTCCTGGGGCCTATCCGTGGGGCAATCACCACAACGCCTGGCGACCCGCCCACATCCACCTGTCGCTGCTGGGCCCGGCCTTCGCCACCCGCCTGGTCACCCAGATGTACTTTCCCGACGATCCCCTGATCGAGATCGACCCGATCGCCAACGCCGTGCCCCCGCCCTACCGCCAGCGCTTGGTCTCGCGGTTCGACATCGAGACCACCCGGCCCAACTGGGCCCTAGGCTATCTGTTCGACGTGGTGCTGCGCGGCCCTGACGCCACGCCGCCAGACACTGAGCATGGCGAGGACGATGATCATGACTGAGCAGGTCAATCCCGCCCCGCGCCAGGACAACCAGGACCCCGGCCTGTTCGGCCAGACCCCCTCCCAGACCGTCGGGCCCTACTTCCACTACGGCCTGCCCTGGAAGGGCGGCGCCGACCTGGTCGGCGACATGGACATGGGCGCGCGCGCCGACCTGTTTGCGCCCGACCACTACATGCTCGGCAGGCCGCTGGTCAGGACCGGCGTCACTGGCGACCTCATCACCATCGAGGGGATCGTGCTCGACGGCGCCGGCCAGCCCGTGCCGGACGCCCTGATCGAAATCTGGCAGGCCAACGCGCAGGGCCGCTACTTCGACGGCGTGGACAACAGCGGGTTCATCGGCTTTGGGCGCGCGTCCACCGGCGACGACGGGTGGTACCGGTTTCGCACGATCCGTCCAGGCCAGATCGAAGCCGGACAGGCGCCCCACATCGCCATCGGCGTCCTGGGCCGCGGGCTGATCAAACGCCTATCGACGCGTCTCTACTTCGCCGACCATGCGGCCAACGCCGTCGACCCGGTCCTGGCCCTGGTTCCCGCCGAGCGGCGCGACACCCTGATCGCGCGCAAGGTCGGCGCGGCCTGGCGTTTCGACATCGTCTTGCAAGGCGAGCGCGAAACCGTCTTCTTCGACATCTGAGTTGGAACGGAGCCCTCGCCTTGACCTTCCTGCTGCGCGACCGCCCCGCCTCGACGCCGGAAATGCTGGCGGCGTTCGGCGACGCGGCGCTGCTGCGCGAGGCTTTGCGGTTCGAGGCGGAGCTGGCCCTGTCCCAAGCCGATATCGGCCTGATCAGCGAGGCGGAGGCCAAGATCCTCGCCGCCGCCTGCGCCGAGCCGCTGGACATCGCCGAACTGGCGCAGGCCGCCGCCCACGCCGGCACGCTGGCCATCGCGTTGGTCGATCGGCTTCGGAGTCGGATCGATGACCCGAAGATCGCCAAGCTGCTGCACAAGGGCGCCACCAGCCAGGACCTCGCCGACACCGTCCTGATGCTGCAGGCCCGCGACGGGGCGGGATTGATCCGGCGCGACGGCGCTCGCCTGGACGCGGCGCTCCAGGGCCTGGCCACGACCCATGCCGCCACGCCAATGCTGGGGCGCACCCTGCTGCAGGCCGCCCTGCCGATCACCCTGGGCCTGAAGGTCACCACCTGGCTGGCCGGCGTCGCGGGCGCCTTGAACCGGTTCGAGACCGAAAGCGCGGCGATCCGCCTGCAACTGGGCGGCGCCACCGGTTCACGGGCCGGCCTCGACGGCAAGGGCGCGGCCTTGGCAAAACGCCTGGCCGAGCGTCTCGACCTGCCGTCCGCCGCGCCCTGGCACGCGGAGCGTCAAGGCCTCGCGGGTCTGGCCGCATCCCTGGCGATCCTGGTTGGCGTGCTCGGCAAGATCGCCGGCGATATCGCCCTGATGGCCCAGAGCGAGGTCGCCGAAGCCTTTGAACCCGAGGCGCCCGGGCGGGGCGGCTCTTCGGCCATGCCCCACAAGCGCAACCCGACCGGCTGCCAGGTCGCCCTGTCCGCCGCCCTGCGCGCGCCGCACCTGGCGGCGACCGTCATGTCCGCCCTGCCCCAGCAACACGAACGCGGCCTGGGCGGCTGGCAAGCCGAGGGGCCGGTCCTGGCCGATCTCTTCCTGCTCGCTCATGGCGCTCTGACGGCCATGGCCACCGTCATCGAAGGCCTGGAGGTCGACACCGACCGCATGGCCGCCAACCTCTCCGCCGCCAAGGTCGGGACCGACGTCGGCGAGTCCGAAGCCCTGGTCACCCAGGCGCTGGCGGCCCGCCGAAAGGATCGCTGATGCCCTTCGCCACGCATGACGGCGCGCGGATTTACTGGCGGCTGGACGGTGCGGCCGACAGGCCCGTCCTGGTGCTGCTCACCTCGATCGGCACGGATCTTGGCCTCTACGACCCGGCCGTCCCGCACCTGCTTGGGGCTTTCCGCCTGCTGCGGATCGACACCCGAGGGCATGGCGGCTCGGATGCGCCCGCTGGCGACTACACGCTCGACGGGCTGGCCGGCGACGTGCTGGCGGCCATGGACGCGGCCGGGGTCGCCAGGGCCTTCGTCTGCGGCATCTCCCTGGGCGGCATGGTCGCCATGACCCTGGCCCTCAAGGCGCCCGCGCGAATCCAAGGCCTGGTGCTGGCCTGCACCTCGGCGGCGATGGACGCCGCCGGCTGGGACCAGCGCATCGCCCTGATCCGCGCCGAGGGCATGGCGGCGGTCACCGAGGCGGTGCTGGGGCGCTTCTTCTCCGACGCCTTCCGCGCGACCCATCCCGAAGCGGTCGAGACTGTTCGCACCGGCCTGCTGGGGGTCAGCATCGACGGCTACACAGGCTGCGGCGCGGCCATCCGCGACATGGACCTGCTCTCCCGGCTGCCGGGGATCACCGCCCCGACCCTGGTGGTCGCCGGCTCCAAGGACGTCGCCACGCCGCTCGAGGGTCATGGCGACCACATCGTGGCGGCCATCGCCGGTGCGCGGGCGGCCATGGTCGACGCCGCCCACCTGCCTTGCGTGGAGGCCCCGTCGGCCTTCGCCGGACTGATCGGCGACTTCCTGCTGGGCGACGCGGCCGAGCGCCAAGCCAGGGACGTTCTGTTCGAGGCGGGTCTTAAGACCCGTCGCAAGGTGCTGGGCGACGCCTGGGTCGACATGTCCCTGGCCAAACGCACGCCCTTCACCGCCGACTACCAGGCGATGATCACCCGCTACGCCTGGAACGAGGTCTGGAGCCGCCCGGGCCTGGACCATCGCACCCGCCGCCTGCTGGTGCTGGCCATCTGCGCGTCCCTGGCCCGTTGGGAAGAGTTTCGCCTGCACGTGAAGGCCGGCCTGGAACAGGGCGGCTTCACCCAGGACGAGCTGAAGGAAGTGCTGATGCAGACGGCGATCTACGCCGGCGTGCCGGCGGCCAACACCGCGTTCACGGAGGCGGCCGAGGTGATCGCCCAATTGGACGCGGCGACGTGAGGGCTCAGGCGGCGCGCGGCGGTGGCGTCGTCGGGCGACCCGACATCACGCCATCGGCGCCACGACACCCGCGCCCAGGGAGAATCCAAAATGACCAATGACGATCGGGCGAGGCGGCGTATTCCCGCCGGCGCGGCGGCGATCGCCGCCTGTTGCGTCCTGGCCCTGTTCGAGGGTTTCGACCTGCAGGCCGCGGGCGTCGCCGCGCCGCGCCTGGCGCCGGACCTGGGCTTGGATCCCAAGGTCCTGGGTTGGTTCTTCAGCATCAGCACCTTTGGCCTGATGCTCGGCGCGGCGGCCGGCGGCCGGCTTTCGGACCGCTACGGGCGAAAGCCGGTCCTGGTCGTCTCCGTCGCGATCTTTGGACTGCTATCGATCGCCACCGGCCTGGCCCAAGACGCCGAGCAACTCCTCCTGGCCCGCTTTCTGACCGGGATCGGCATAGGCGGCGCCCTGCCCAACCTGATCGCCATCGTCGCCGAAAGCGCCGACGACAAGCGGCGCGGCCGCGCCCTGGGCCTGCTCTATGCCGGCCTGCCCTGCGGCGGCGCGACCGCGGCCCTGGTCAGCCTGGCCGGAGCGGCCCCCTCCGACTGGCGCTTGATCTTCCATGTTGGCGGCGCGGGCCCCCTCATCGCCCTGCTCGTCGTAACCCGCTTTCTGCCGGGATCTCTGCGGCCAACGCCGCAGCCTCGCTCCAACGGCAAGGCCCAAAAGGGCGGCTTCATCGAAGCGGCCGTCGGGGATGGCCGCGCGACCACCACCGCGCTGCTGTGGGCGGCGTTTCTTCTGACCCTGCTGATCTTGTATTTGCTGCTGAGCTGGCTGCCGACGCTGATGGTCGCTCGCGGCCTCAGCCGGCCGGACGCCGGCCTGGTGCAGATCGCCTTCAACCTGGCCGGCGCGATCGGCAGCGCCGCGGCGGGTTGGCTGATGGACCGGCGCAGCCATCGCCTGGCGGTCATCGCCGCGGTGTTCTGCGCGGCGGCGGCGGCGGTGGCGGCCCTGGCCGGGGCCCCCGCGTCCCTGGCCGCCTCGGTGCTGGCCGGCGCCGCGGTCGGCGCCGCGGTCTCGGCGGTGCAATCGGTCGCCTATGTGATGGCCCCCGACTTCTATCCCACCCGCCTGCGCGCAACCGGCGTGGGGGCGGCCGTGGTCATGGGTCGCGTCGGATCGGCGGCCGGCCCCCTGCTGGCGGGCGCGCTGCTGGCGACCGGCCGCTCCCCCGCCCAGGTGCTCTTGACGCTCTTGCCTATCTTGGCCGTCTGCGGCGGCCTTTGCGCGTGCCTGACCCGCCGGCCGGTCGCCGAGGGAGCGGCGAAAGCCGCAGGACCGAGCGTGACCGCCTGTCGCTCTCATGACGCCGAAGGCGCGTAGGCGCGGCGAAAGACGGGCCAAAGCCGAAGCGGGCGCGCAAGCTGGGCGCATGGCGAAGCATGACCGAGGAGAAAATATCTCAGCCGCCAAAGGGCGGACCGCCTGGTGCTGAGCTTCGCCGAGATCGAACGGATGCTCGGCGCCTTTCCGCCAACAGCGCGGCGCGGCCGCGATGGTGGGCCAACGAAACCTCCCCGGCTCAAGCCATGTGCAAATCGCAGCCGGGCGGGAAGCGGGCTTCAACGCCGTCCTGGAGTCTGGCGAACGTTTCGAGCGACGATGACGAACCGAGCGTTGGGGCCGATCACTCCCGCACGCCGGCGAGCAGCTTCATCAGCAGCGCCACCAATTGCTGCATTTCCGCGTCGGTGAGCGTCTCGCCCACGAAGCTACGATCAAATCCCCCGACGAGCTTGCGCAGCCGCTGGAGCATCTTCTTGCCCGCGGCGGTCAGATAGACCAGGCGAGAGCGGGCATCCAGGCTCGAGACGCGCCGCTCGATCAGGCCGCGCGCGTCGAACATGTTGAGCATCGCGGTGATCTGGGCGCCGTCCATCGCCAGGGCGGCGCTCAGTTGCGACGGGGTCAGGCCCGGATTCAGGCCGATGACGAACAGCGCGCCGACCTCACGGGGCTGAACAGCCAGGTCGGCTGCGGCGGATATGAAGTGCTTGCGGTAGCCTTCGTGGAGGCGGCGCAGATAGTAGCCAAGGTACTGGCTCAGCGGGCCAAAATCGACCCGCCTGGCGTCGGCCGCCTCGGCGGGCTCGGCCTCGCCCGCGGCGTCGCGCGACGCGTCGGGTCGAGCGGCCGCGCCAGGTTTCGAGGGTGTGGCGACAGGAGGTTGCAACAGTCTAGCGGCCAAGATCTTGCTCCCCATCGCCGCGAACCATCCCACCCGCCGTGGCTGTCCATGTCGCCTGAATATTTTATATCTCAAAATAAACTATATACGCAATCCTGGCCGTCGCGGGACGCGACGCCCCTCGCCTCAAGACGTTAGCCTCATGATCGGCCAGGACGCGCCAAGGGCGAGCCAGACGGACCGGCCCTGGCTTCAGCCCGTTGCGGCGAGGCCCTGCTGACGTCGATAGTGCGTCAGCGCGGCCTGAACGGCCACGCCGAGCGTGATCGCGCCGCAAACCCCGGCATAGATCAGGAACGCGCGCCCATGATCGCCCCCGAGCCGGACCAGGCCCAGAAAAATAGGGGGGTTGAGGAATTGCCCGAAGAACATCGCGGCCGTCCACGCGCCGGTCACCCGGCCCTTGAGGGCGGACGGCACGTCGGCGACGGTGATGCAAAGGAGCGTTGAGACGGCGCAGCCCGCTCCCAGGCCTACCGCCAGCGCCCCCGCGCAGGTCCCCACGAAACTGGAGGTCGCGGCGATGACGACAAGCCCCCCCGTCATGAGCACATAGGAGGCCAGCAGGCGATAGCGCGGCGACATCGACAGCATCGCGGTGTTGGCGATCGAGCCCAAGGCGATGCCGCCGGCCCCGCAGGCGATGCAGAGTCCGATCGTCGATGGACTGTTCACGCCGCGCTCGGTGAGCAGGAAGCTCATCTGAACGATGAGCGTATAGATGGTGACGCTGACGAAGAAGGTCAGTCCGCAACGGATCGCGACAAGCCGGGCGAACCCGGAGGCCAGGACGTCCGGCGCAGCCGCCGGCTCCTCCTTCGCCGCCCGCTCGGGCTCGTAGGTGAACAGGAGCACGGGCAAAAGCAGGACCAGGGCGATGGCATAGGCGAAGAACGGCGCCCGCCAGCTGTGCTCACCCGCCAGCCCGCCAATCAGGACGACGACCATCCCCATGACGTTCGTCGAGGCGACCTGTATGGCAAGCCAGCGGTCACGCCGAAGTCCGG
>JAQGIN010000289.1 GCA_028291125.1 Caulobacter sp. | reverse complement strand
AGCATCGGCCCGACGCCGTGGATGGCCCTGCCCCCGACCCGGGCGGTGATCGCCGCCCTCGAGGCGCGCGGCGGCGAGGGCTGCGCCCGCTTCGTCGGCGGCTGCGTGCGCAACAGCCTGATGCGCCAGCCGATCGACGACATCGACATCGCCACCGTCCTGACCCCGGACGAGATCACCGAGGCGCTGACGGCCGCCGGCCTGCGCGCCGTGCCCACCGGCGTCGACCACGGCACGGTCACCGCCATCGCCGGCGGCAAGCCCTATGAGATCACCACCCTGCGCCGCGACGTCGACACCGACGGCCGCCATGCGGTGGTGGCCTTCACCGACGACTGGGCCCAGGACGCCGCCCGCCGCGACTTCCGCTTCAACGCCCTCTATCTCGACGGCGCGGGCACGGTCTACGACCCGACCGGTCAGGGCGTCGCCGACGCCGAGGCCGGTCGGGTGGTGTTCGTCGGCGACGCGGCCACCCGCATCCGGGAAGACTATCTGCGCATCCTGCGGTTCTTTCGCTTCCACGCCTGGTACGGCCGCGGCGAGCCGGACCGCGACGCCCTGGCCGCCTGCCAGGCCGGGATCGCTGGCCTCGACGCCCTGGCGGCCGAACGCGTGCAGAAGGAGCTCCTGAAGCTGCTGGCGGCCGAGGATCCGCGCCCGGCCGTGCGGCTGATGGCGGCCACCGGCGTGCTGAGCGCCCTGCTGCCGGCCGTCCAGGGCCTGGCCCGGTTCGAGGCCCTGGTCGGCATCGAGAGCGAGCAGCTGTTCGAGACCGACGCCGAGCTGCGCCTGGCCGCCCTGCTGCCGCAGGACCCCGAGGTCGCCGCCCAGACCGCCCAGCGGCTGCGGCTGTCGAACGCCGCCCGCGACCGGCTGGTCGCCGCCCTGGGCCAGGAACCGCCGCTGGTCAGCTGGATGAGCCCGCGCGCGGCGCGGCGGGTGATCTACGCGCTTGGTCAGCGCACCTTCGGCGACCGGGTGCGGCTGGCCTGGGCGGCCGCGGAGCGCACGGCGGCGACGCCGCAGTGGCGGGCCCTGCTGGCCCTGGCCGACAGCTGGACGCGGCCGACCTTCCCGCTGACCGGCGAGGACATCCTCAAGGCCGGGGTGCCCAAGGGGCCGCTGGTCGGCGAGGTGATGCGCGAGCTTGAAGCCTGGTGGGTGGATCACGATTTCCTCGACGACAAGTTCTCGGCCATCGAGCGCCTGAAGGCGGTGGCCCAGGGCATGGCCTATTGAGCGCGGCGCGGCCGCAGGAGCACGCATGAAGATCGGCCTTCTCGAGACCGGCGAGCCGCCCGTCGCCCTGCAGCCGGCGTTCGGCCGCTACGGGACGATGTTCCAGACCCTGCTGGGGCCGGGCCACGCCTACCGGACCTTCGACGTCCAGGCCGGGATCCTGCCGGCCGCGCCGCGGGCCTGCGACGCCTATGTCATCACCGGCTCGTCGGCCGGGGTCTATGACGACCTGCCGTGGATCGCGCCGCTGACCGACTTCCTGCGGGCGGCCAAGGGCCAGGTCCCGCTGGTCGGGGTGTGTTTCGGCCACCAGATCATGGCCGAGGCGTTCGGCGGCCAGGTGCTGAAGTCGGACCGCGGCTGGGGCGTGGGCCTGCACGCCTACGACATCCAGGCGGCCGAACCGTGGATGGACGCCCTCGACCCGGTGGCCATCCCGGCCTCGCACCAGGACCAGGTGGTGATCCTGCCGCCGGGGGCGCGGGTGGCGGCCGGCAACGCCTTCACCCCCTATGGCGTGCTGGTCTATGGCGATCAGCCGGCGATCTCGATGCAGTTCCATCCCGAATTCGAACCGGCCTACGCCGCCGCCCTGATCGAGGCCCGGCGCGGCGACCGCTACACCGACGCCCAGGCCGACGCGGCCCTGGAGACCCTGCGGGGGCCCAACGACCGGGCCCGGGTGGCCGGCTGGATCGAAAGCTTCCTGACCCAGGCAACCGAACGGCGAGCCTGACCGTTCTCCCGTCAAGCGGGAGACCTCGACCCATGCGCGCCGTCGCTATGCTGTTCGCCGCCGGCCTGGCCGTGGCCGGCGGCGCCGTGATCTCCAGCGGCTGGGCCGCCGCGCCGGCCCCCGCGCCGCCCGCGCCCTTGAAGTCGGCCTCGGCCTTCGTCTCGATTCAGGATCCGGCCGCGCGGTCGGTGGCGCTGTTCAGCGAGGCCGGCAAGGTCATCCAGAGCCCGCGTTGCCTGAACTGCCATCCGGTCCAGCGCGCGCCCACCCAGGGCGACAATCTTCACCCGCACAATCCGCCGATCCAGGCGGGGATGAGCGGCCACGGCGTGGCGGGACTGCCCTGCCTGTCGTGCCACGGCGCCGCCAACGTCAAGACCTGGGGCCAAGACATCAAGAGCATTCCCGGCGACCCGAAATGGGGCCTGGCCCCGGCGGAGATGGCCTGGCAGGGCAAATCGCTGGGCCAGATCTGCGCCCAGATCAAGGATCCGGCCCGCAACGGCGGCAGGAATTTGGCCCAGATCCACGAGCACATGGCCCACGATCACCTGGTCGGCTGGGGCTGGACCCCCGGCGAGGGCCGCCGGCCGGCGCCCGGCACGCAAGCCCAGTTCGGCGAACTGATCCAGGCCTGGATCGACACCGGGGCCAAGTGTCCTAAGGCCTAGAAATGATGGGCCGCGGCGGATGATTGCGCGCAGGCGCCCACCCCCTCACCGTCTTCCTCGCCCTCGTGGCGAGGATCCATGGCGCCGCCACCCCGCTTCCGCCAACCTCGCATCGTCAGGAAAGCTGAACGATGGATCCTCGCCACGAGGGCGAGGAAGACGAAACAGGGGGAGGAGGAAGAGGCCGCTAGAGCGCCCCTACGGCCATTTCACCGCCGGGGGCATCGAGCTGAGGATCGACTCGACATTGCCGCCGGTCTTCAGGCCGAACATCGTGCCGCGGTCGTAAAGCAGGTTGAACTCCACATAGCGGCCGCGCTGGATCAGCTGCTGCTCGCGCTCCTCCGCGCTCCACGGCTCGCCCATGCGGCCGCGGACGAGGCGGGGATAGACCTCCAGGAAGGCCTGGCCGACATCCTTCGTGAAGGCGAAGTCGCGGGCCCAGTCGCCGCTGTCATGGTGGTCGTAGAAGATGCCGCCGGTGCCGCGCGGCTCGTTGCGGTGCGGCAGGAAGAAGTACTCGTCGCACCAGGCCTTGTACTTGGCGTGCCAGGCCGGGTCGTGGGCGTCGCAGGCGGCCTTCATCGCCGCGTGGAAGGCGACGGTGTCGGGAAAGTCTTGCTGGCGCTGATAGCCGAGCAAGGGGGTCAGGTCGCCGCCGCCGCCGAACCAGGCCTTGGTGGTGGCGATGAAGCGGGTGTTCATGTGCACGGCCGGCACGCGCGGATTGGTCATGTGGGCGATCAGCGACACGCCGGTGGCGAAGAACCGCGGATCCGCCTCGGCCCCGGGCATGGCCTTGGCCATTTCCGGGGTGAAGGTCCCGAACACCGTCGAGACGTGGACCCCGACCTTTTCGAACAGCCGGCCGTGCATCATCGCCATCACGCCGCCGCCGCCGGCCTCGCGCGACCACGGCTTGCGGACGAATCGGC
>JAQGIN010000345.1 GCA_028291125.1 Caulobacter sp. | reverse complement strand
AGGCGCCCGAGCCCGCCGGCATCCCCGCCGCGCTGGACCGGGCGGTCGCCGCCAGGCCGGACCTGATCATCATCCTGGCCGGCGACGGGACGGCGCGCTCGGCCGCCAGCCTGTGCGGGGCCAAGGGTCCGCTGATCGCGCCTTTGCCGGGCGGCACCATGAACATGCTGCCCCACGCCCTCTATGGACAGCGCACCTGGCAGGAGGGCCTGATCGCCTGCCTGACCTCCGGCGAGCCCCGCTTCATCTCCGGCGGCGAGATCGCCGGCCGGCTGTTCTTCGTGGCGGCGATCCTCGGCAGCCCGGCGCTCTGGGCCGAGGCCCGCGAGGCGGCCCGAGCCCGCAACGCCCGTCTGGCCCTGCTCCGCGCCCAACGCGCCCTCCACCGGGCCTTCTCCGGCCGCCTGCGGTTCGTGCTCGACGGTCGCCCCAAGGCCAAGGCCGAGGCCTTGACCCTGATGTGCCCGCTGGTCTCCACCGCCCTGGCCGACGAGGACCAGGCGCTCGAGGCCGCCGCCCTGGATCCGTCCAGCGCCCTCGACATCTTCCGCCTGGGGGTCAGCACGGTGACGGGGGCCTGGCGCGACGATCCGTCGGTCAGCGTCGGTCGCTGCCGGGTCGGCCGGGTCTGGGCCGGCGGCCGCATCCCGGCCATCCTCGACGGCGAGCCGGTGCGGCTGAGCGACAGCGTCCACATCCGCTTCCGGCCGAAGGCCTTCCGCGCCCTGGTCCCGGCCGCATGACCCGGCCGTTCAAGATCGTCCAGGTCTCCGACATCCATTTCGGCGGCGACGAGAACCGCGACGCAGTGGAGGCGGCGGTGGCGCGGATCCAGGCCGAACAGCCCGACCTGGTGGTCGCCGCCGGCGACCTGACCAAGGACGGCGGGCGGGCGGAATTCGTCGCCGCCCGGGCCTGGCTGGAGCGTCTGCCGCATCCGCAGCTGCGTACGCCGGGCAATCACGACACCCCCTATCTGGACTTCGGCCTGGTCGAGCGCTTCTTCGCGCCGTGGATGCGTTACGAGGCCGCCCTGGGGCCGGCGCGGCGGGTGTCGTGGGTCAATCCGCGGGCCGCGGTGTTCGCGGTCAACACCGCGCGGGGCGTGCAGCTGCGGCTCAACTGGTCGAAGGGGGCGATCTCGCCGCGCCAGACCCGACGCATCGAGCGGTCGCTGACCGGCGCCGATCCCGGCGGCCTGAAGGTGGTGGTCTGCCACCATCCGCTGATGGAGGTGGTCGGCGGGCCGATGACCGGCCGGGTCCACGGCGGGACGGCCGCCGCCCAGGCCTTCGCCCTGGCCGGGGCCGACCTGGTGCTGTCCGGCCACATCCATGTGCCGTTCGTCACCGCCTATCCGTTCGGCGACGGCCGCACCCAGGCGGTGGGCTCGGGCACCCTGTCGATCCGCGAGCGCGGCGCGCCGCCGAGCTTCAACCTCATCGAGGCCGACGACCACGAGATCCGCGTCACCGCCCTGGCCTTCGAACGCGGCGCGTTCAGCGTCTGGCGGACCTGGGCCACCGAACGGCGCCGGCGCTGAAACCGAAAACGGCGCGGCCGAGGCCGCGCCGTTCGGACTTGGATCAGGCCGCGACCGGATCCGGATAGCGCCAGGCCTCGCCCGAGCCCTGGGCCGCCGACCACTGCCGGTCGGCCAGGGCCCAGTTGGGCAGGGCGTCGAACCAGGCTTCCAGGAAGCCCTTGCGGTTGTTCTGGTGGTCCAGATAGTAGGCGTGCTCCCACAGATCGCAGACCAGCAGCGGCGTCACGCCCGGCTGGGTCAGGGTATCGGCCGCGTCGTGGGTCGAGATCACCTTTAGCGCGCCGCCCTCGGCGACCAGCCACACCCAGCCCGACGCGAAGTGGCCGACGCCCTCAGTGACGAAGGCGGTCTTCAGACCGGCCAGGTCGCCGAACGCCGCGGCGATGGCCGCGGCCAGGCCGGCGCTGGGCGCGCCCTTGGTCGGGGTCATGCTGTCCCAGAAGAAGGCGTGGTTCCAGGCCTGGGCGGCGTTGTTGAACAGTTTGCCGGGCGGGGCGTCGCGAATCACCGCCTCGAGCGACCGGCTGTCGCCGGGCTGGATCAGGCCGTTCAGCGCCGTGACATAGGCCGCGTGGTGCTTGTCATGGTGGAAGTGCAGCGTGTCGGCCGAGACCGTCGGCTGCAAGGCGTCATAGGCGTAGGGAAGATCGGGCAGCTTGAACATGGGGTCGCTCCACGGGAAGGCGCTCCGGGAGAGATCGGCCTGGAACGCTGGCTACTAAAAAAAACGGGATCTAACGTTGCGGCGGGCGCTTGGTGTCCAGGAAGGCCTTGGCCACCGCGGCCAAGAGGATGGGATTGCGCAGCGCGAAGACCCCCGCCGCCAGGGCCGCGCCGATCGACAGGATCGGGCGCTCCTTGGCGAGCTCGAACACCCGCTCGGCGATGCCGATGGCGTCGTGCGGCGCCTGTTGGCCTTGGCCGCGGGCCTCGACCTTGCGCGCCGCCAGCAGGCCGGCGATCGCCACGATCACCGCCGCCACCGCGGCGACGATCGCCGCCGCGCCGGCCGCGCCGACATGCGGGATCACCACGGCGTAAAGCGCGAACGCCGCGGCCACCACGCCAACGGCGGCGGCGGCGGCGATCGCCGCCGCCGCCGCCAGGGTCATCAGGGTCTTTTCGAAGATCACCGGCGGTTGCCGCCGCGGTTCCCAGCGAGCAGCAGGCCGAGCAGCAGGCCGACGCCGACGCCGGCCAGGGTGGCGGTCAGCGGGCGCTCCTTGACGCGTTCGGTGACGTAGCGCTGGGCCTCGTCGAGGCGTTGCCCGGCGTTGTCGGTATAGGTTCGGCTTTGGGCGCGGAGGGTGTCGAGGCCCTCGGCCAGCGTCTTCTCGACGCGCTTGGCCGCCTCGGCCAGGGTGGTCTTGGCGGCGGCGGTCGCCTCGTTGAAGCTCCGTTCGGCGTGGGTCGCGGCCGAGCCGGCGGCGGACTTCGCCTTGTCGGCTTCATCGAATGTGGAATTCAGATTGTCTGCGGCCATGATCGTCTCCGGTTGCGGCCCCCGCCAGCGGCGAGCAGCCGTGGAAGCTGCGCCCGGTCAACGCGAAGGCCGCGAGAGCGGTTCCATTGTAGCGCCAAGGTTCAAGCTTCACCACAATGGATCTGACAAAACGCGCCAAAATGGACGATGATCCCCGCTCGCGCCTGGCGTGGCGCGGGTCTATGGTCGCAAACATGGAGGACACAGCCAGGGTGCGAGTAACCGAGACGGAAGCCAGCCGTTTACAGGCTTTGAGGGCGTTGAACGCCCTGGACGGAGCGTCGAACGACCCGCGTTTCGATCGCATCACCCGTCTCGCCGCCAAGCTGTTCGACGCCCCCCGCGCCGCCATCGTTCTGGTCGACGAGGATCGGCTGTGGCTCAAGGCCCGCATCGGCATCGTCGACGGGGAATATCCCCGCGCCGGCTCAATGGCTGATCAGATGATCAATCTCGGCGAGGTGGTGATCAGCGGCGATATTGTCCACGATCAGCGGCTCAAGGCCTTGATCCCAACCCTCGGCCAGGTGGATGTCCGTTTCTACGCTTGTGCGCCGCTGACCGACCCGGCCGGCCGCATCGTCGGCCTGCTGGCGCTCGGCGATCCCGAGCCCCATCCGCCGGGCGACGCGGCGCAGGCCTCGGCCCTGGTCGATCTGGCGGGCCTGGCCATGGAAGAGCTGCTTCGGGACGCCGAAAGCGCCCGTCACGCCGCCGCCCGCACGCTTGACGCCGAGCGCGTCGACCTGGCCATCGACGCCGCCCACCTCGGCGAATACGAATGGAACGGCAAGGCCGGCGCCTTGCGGGTGAGCGCCCGCATGGCCGCGATCATCGGCGACGTCCCCCGCGAGATCTCCACCGAGGACGGCGACGCGATCTACGCCTCGGTCCATCCCGACGACCGGGCCGCCACCAAGGCCGCCTGCGAATCCCAGGTGGCCGAGCGCGGCCGCTTCGAGGTCGAGTACCGCTGCATCCGTCCCGACGACGGCCGCCTGCGCTGGATCCGATCGGCCGGCGTCCTGGTCCGTGACGGCCAGGGCGCGCCGGAATACGTCATCGGCGTGGTGCAGGACGTCACCGAGCGTCGCGAGCGCGCCGAGCAACGCGAGAACCTGCTCACCGAGCTGGACCACCGGATCAAGAACCTGCTGGCGGTGGTGCAGTCGGTCGCCGCCCAGTCGGCCCGCAAGACCGTGTCGCTGGACGCCTTCCTCAAGACCTTCGCCGGCCGGCTGAAGGCGATGAGCTCGGCCCATGACCTGCTGAGCGCCGCCCGCTGGCGCGGCGCCACCCTGGCCCGCATCGCCACCGCCGAACTGGGCGGCGTCGCCCCGACCCAGACCCGTTGGGACGGCCCCGAACTGTTCCTCACCCCGCGCGCCGCGGCGGCCCTGTCCCTGACCCTGCACGAACTGGCGGTCAACGCCGTGAAGTACGGCGCCCTGTCGACCGAGACCGGCCGGGTGGAGATCGTCTGGCGCCGCTCTCCCGACGGCGGCTTCGGGCTGGAATGGCTGGAGACCGGCGGCCCGCCGACCTCGCCGCCGAGCCGGCGCGGCTTCGGCTCGACCCTGGTCGAGAGCGTGGTCGGCCGCGAACTGGGCGGCAGCGCCCGCGTCGACTATCACCGCGGCGGGGTCAGCGCCCTGATCCTGGCTGGCCCCGAAGCCTTGGCCGAGACGACGGCCGACACGCCGGCCGAGCCCGAGCCCGACCGCATCGTCGAGACGCTGAGCGGCGCCGACAATCCGCTGCGCTCCGGCGCCATCGCCGGCCTGAAGGTGCTGATCGTCGAGGACTCCCTGCTGCTGGCCCTCGAGCTGGAGGCGGGGCTGGAGGATTCCGGCGTCACCGTGGTCGGCTGCGCCGCCGAGCTGGGCGAGGCCCTGGCCATGCTCGACCGGCCGTTCGACGCCGCCGTGCTGGACGCCGACCTCAACGGCCAGTCGGTGGCCCCGGTGGCCGAGATCCTGCGCCGCCAGGGCCGTCCGTTCGTGTTCGCCACCGGCTACGCCGACAAGGCCGGGCCGATGGGCTTCGACGCGCCGATCGTCCGCAAGCCCTACAATATCAGCCAGATCGCCCGTGCCCTGGCCGAGGTCACCGGCCGGCGCTAGACGACGCCGCGGGCCCGGAGGTCGGCGATCCGCGCCGGGTCGAGGCCGGCCACCTCGCGCAGCACCGCCTCGGTGTGCTCGCCCAGAGCCGGCCCCGGCCAGCGCACGCCGCCGGGCGTGTCCGACAGCCGCGGGAAGGCGTTCTGCATCTTCACCTTGCCGAACACCGGATGAGCCACCTCGACGATCGAATCGCGGGCCTGGAACTGCGGGTCGTCGAGCATGTCGGGGGCGCGATAGACCCGGCCGGCGGCGACGCCCTTGTCCTCGAGCAGGGCCAGCAGGGCGCCGATCTCCCGCGTGCCGGTCCAGGCGCCGATATGGGCGTCGAGCCGCGCCTGGTGGGCGCCGCGGGCGGCGTGGTCGCGATAGAGCGGGTCGTCGGCCAGGCCGGGCTCGCCCATGGCCTCGCACAGGCGGCGGAACAGGGTGTCTTGGTTGGCCCCGATCAGGATCAGCTCGCCGCTCAGGGTGGGATAGACGTTCGATGGCGCGATGCCCGGCAGGACGGCCCCGGAGCGTTCACGCACATAGCCCGACAGGTCGTATTCGGTGACCAGGTTCTCCATCACCGACAGCACGCTCTCATAGATCGCCGCGTCGACCACTTGGCCGCGACCGGTGGCGTGGCGAGCGTGCAGCGCCATCATCACGCCGAGGGCGGCGTTGAGGCCGGCCAGGCTGTCGCCGATCGAGATTCCGGCCCGAGCCGGCGGCCGGTCGGCCTCGCCGGTGATGTGCCGCAGGCCGCCCATCGCCTCGCCGATCAGGGCGTAGCCGGCGCGATGCGAATAGGGGCCGGTCTGGCCGAAGCCGGAGACCCGAGCCATGACCAGGCCGGGATTGTCGGCGGCGAGGGCCTCATAGCCCAGACCCCATCCCTCCAGCGTGCCGGGTCGGAAGTTCTCGACCACCACGTCGGCCTTGGCGATCAGGGCGCGGGCCACATCGCGGCCGTCGGCGTCGCGCAGGTTCAGGGTCACCGAGCGCTTGTTGCGGCCGATCACCGGCCACCACGGCGACTGGCCCTTGGGCTTGGTCCGCCCCCATTGCCGCATCGGGTCGCCACCCTTGGGGTCCTCGAGTTTGATCACCTCGGCGCCGAAATCGCCCAGCACCTGGCCGCAGAACGGCCCGGCGATCAGCGAGCCCATCTCGATCACCCGCAACCCGCTCAGCGGCCCTTCGGACATGCTTTTTCCCCCGACATTTTGGAACCGATCACGGTGGCGTGAAGTTCATTGTGCCACGCAGACGAACTGCTCCGCTGACCTTTTGTCGAGCCGTTTCGTCACAACGAAGAAAGAACCGCCATGACCCGTCACCTGCTCATCGTCGGCGCGGCCCTCGCCGCCCTCAGCGTCACCGCCTGCGGCCCGAAGACCGAAACCAAGGGCGCCGCCACCCCGGCCGAACAGGCCGCCACCCCGGACGCCAATCCGGCCGCCACCGTGCCGACCCCCTCGGCCGAGAACAAGGCCCCCGACTTCGTCGCCAAGGCCGCCACCACCGACATGTACGAGGTCGAGGCCGCCAAGATCGCGGTCAAGCGCTCGACCAACGCCGAGGTGAAGAAGTTCGCCAATATGATGATCGACGCCCACACCAAGTCGACCGCCGCCCTGAAGGCCGCGATCGCCGCCTCCGGTGTCGCCATCACCCCGCCGGCCGTCCTGCCCGCCGACCTGCAGGACAAAATCGACGACCTCAACAAGGCCAGCGACAAGGACTTCGACAAGACCTACGCCGACGACCAGGTCGATGTTCACCAGGCGGCCCTGAACCTGATGCAGCGCTACGCCCAGGACGGCGACGTCGACGCCATCAAGGCCTTCGCCGCCGCGACCGCCCCGGTGGTTCAGGAACATCTGAACATGGCCGAAGGGCTGAAGAACGGCTTCGTCCACTAGCTAGGGAATGGCGTAGGCGACCGTCGCC
>JAQGIN010000280.1 GCA_028291125.1 Caulobacter sp. | reverse complement strand
TCGCCGCTGGTGTGGAAGCTGACGATGTGGCGGTCGTTGCGCAGCCGCATCAGCATTTTCGCGCCGTGCGGATTGGCCGGCCGGCCGCGCTCGATGCCGTACTGGTGGGTGACGAAGTTCTTCACGTCGAACCCCAGGCCGCAATAGAGCTGGCGGTCGTAGAACAGGATCAGGCCGGCCCGGGTCTCCGGATCGACCTCGACCTCGATCTCGCACTCGATCTCATAGGCCTGGTCGCCATTGACGAAGATCAGCGGCGCGCCGGTCGATGGCGCCTCGCCCGCGCCCTTCAGAGTCATCACGCCGCCGGCGCGGCTGATGCGATCGCGGTCGGCGGGTTTGGGGTCGAAGAAGCTCCACTGCACGCCCGACTTGTCGGTGGTGAAATCGTCCGACAGCGCCATGCCGTGAGCGACCGCCTTGCCGCCGGCCTTTACCGTGCCTTGGGGCTTGGGCAGCGGCCTGGCCAGGTCGCCGCCGCCGACCGTGAACCAGCCGTCCTGGGTCCAGGTCACCGGGGCCAGCAGGGTCTGGCGGCCCAGGGTGTAGAAGCCGTTTTCGTAGCCGTGATAGACGGTCCACCAGTCGCCGCTCGGACCCTCGACCAGGGTGGCGTGGCCGCGCGACCACCACTTCTCGGAATTGTCGGTGGTGCGGACCACGGGGTTGCGCGGATCGTCCTCCCACGGGCCGGCCAGCGACTTGGCGCGGGCAACGATGACCATATGGCCGGTCGGCGGGCCGGCGGTGCCGCCGACGGCGGTGACCAGATAATAGTAGTCGCCGTGCTTGGTGACCTTGGGGCCCTCGGGCGAGAAGCCCTCGACGTCCCAGTCTTCCGGATAATGCCACGGGTTATAGACGTGCTCGGCCGCGCCGACCGTCGACAGGCCGTCGGGGGCCAGTTGGATACGGTCGCCGCCCGACAGGAATAGCCAGCGCACGCCCTGCTCGTCGACCACGTGGCCGGGGTCGATATAGCGCGGCAGCTTGAGGTCGACCGGCTCGCTCCACGGGCCCTCGATCCTGTCGGCCCAGATCACGTAGCTGGTGTTGTTGTTGGGGAACTTGGCCGGCAGGTAGATGTAGTAGCGGCCCTTGTGCTTGCACAGCTCGGGGGCCCAGATCGAGCCGACATTGGTCTTCAGCGCGGCGACGACCGGCGCCCAGTTCACCAGGTCCTTCGAATGCCAGATCAGCAGGCCCGGATAGGCGTCGAACGACGAGTGGGTCATGTAGTAGTCGGCGCCGTCCTTGAGGATCGACGGATCGGGATGGTCGCCGGCCAGGATCGGATTGAGATAGGTCCCGTCGCCGAGGTCGGCCTTGCGCTGGCCCTCGATCCCCTTGGCCCAGGCGGCCGGCGGGGCCGGGCAGGCGGCGGGCGCGGCGGCTTGGCCGGCGGTCGGAACGGCGGCCACGGCGGCGCCGGTCAGCAGCGAGCCCAGGGTTCCCCGGCGGGTTAGATCGACCATCGCGTTTACTCCCCGAATATCGGCCGCGCGGACTGCGTCGCGCTGGCCTTCACACCGCTCACCTAGCGGCAAAGGCCGCTAAATGTCCACCGGTGTCATCGCTATTTGTCCGACAACATTGGGGGCGCGAAAACGAAAACGCCCGCCGCGACGGATCGCGGCGGGCGTCTCGTTATCGAAGGCTGAACGGCGTCAGCCGACCATGTCTTCCAGCTTCTGGCCGCGGGTCTCGCGGACCATCTTCTGGACGAAGAAGAACGAGACCAGGGCGCTCAAGGCGTAGAAGCCGTAGGCGACCGGCAGGCCCAGGCCGGCGGCCAGGGCCGGGAAGCTGACGCTGATGATGAAGTTGGCGATCCACTGGGCGAAGCCGGCCACCGCCAGGCCCGACCCGCGGATCTGGTTGGGGAACATCTCGCCCAGCATCACCCACATCACCGGGCCCCAGGACAGGTTGAAGAACACCACATAGGCGTTGGCGGCGATCAGGGCGACCAGGCCGACATCGGTGGCCAGGTGCAGCGAGCCGCCCACCATCGAGGCGGTCGAGAAGCAGTAAGTCAGGATGGCCAGGGTTACGGCCATGCCGGCCGAGCCGATCAGCAGCAGCGGCTTGCGGCCGATACGGTCGATCAGGGCGATGGTCGCCAGGCAGGCCAGGATCGACAGCGAGCCCGACAGGATGTTGATCTTCAGCGCGTCGTCCTCGGAGAAGCCCACCGACTGCCACAGCACCGAGCCGTAATAGAAGACGATGTTGATGCCGACGAACTGCTGGAACACCGCCAGGCCGATGCCGGTCCAGACGATCGGCCGGATCTTCTTGGTGGTCTTGTCGATCAGGTCGCTCATCCGCGGCTTGTGGTGGTCGGCGGCGAGCGAGGCGCGGATCTCGGCGACGATGCGGTCGCCTTCGCCGGAGCCGAACAGGCGCGACAGCACGGCCGAGGCTTCGGCGTTCTTGCCCTTGGCCACCAGGTAGCGCGGGCTTTCCGGGATGATCAGCAGGGTCAGCAGGAAGATGCCGGCCGGGATCACCTGCATCCAGAACATCCAGCGCCAGGCGGGATAGCCCAGCCAGAACTCGGCGGTCGAGCTGCCGGCGGTGTGGGCCAGCACGTAGTTGGCCACGAACGCCCCGGTCAGGCCGGTGATGATCATGATCTGCTGCACGGACGACAGCCGGCCGCGGATGTTGGCCGGGGTGACCTCGGAGATGTAGACCGGCGACAGCACGCTGGCCGCGCCGACGCCCAGGCCGCCGATCAGGCGGAACAGGATGAAGACCAGCGACGACGACGAGGCGCCGGTGCCGACGGCGCTGAAGATGAACAGGGCGGCGGCGATCATCATCACCGTGCGGCGGCCGATCATGTCGGCCAGCCGGCCGGCCGCGAAGGCGCCGACGGCGCAGCC
>JAQGIN010000255.1 GCA_028291125.1 Caulobacter sp. | reverse complement strand
CCGCTGCCGCATGTCGTCCCCGAGGCGGTGGGCTTTTCGTCGCCGCGGCTGAAGCGGCTGGACGAGACCCTGCAGGCCCTGGTCGACACCGGCCAGATCGCCGGCGGCGTCACCCTGCTGGCCCGTCACGGCAAGGTCGCCAGCCTCAAGGCCTACGGCCGCCGCAGCCTCGAGACCGGCGATCCGATGCCGACCGACGCCCTGTTCCGCATCCGCTCGGAGACCAAGCCGGTCACCGGCGTGGCGATGATGATCCTCTATGACGAGGGCCGCTGGAAGCTGGACGATCCGGTGACCAAGTACGTGCCGGAATTCGCCAATCTGCGCGTCGCCACCGGCGTCGACGCCGCCGGCCAGCCGGTGCTGTCGCCGATCTCGCGGCCGCCGACCATGCGTGAGCTGATGACCCACACCGCCGGCTTCGCCTATGGCATCGCCGACGACCCTTCCAGCCCCGCCGACCGCGCCTATTACCAGGCCGGGGTGCTGCAGTCGGACTCGCTGCAGTCCCTGGTCGACAAGGTGGCGGTCTTGCCGATGTACGCCGAGCCGGGGGCGCTGTGGCGCTACAGCGTCGCCGCCGACATCCAGGGCTATATCGTCGAGCGCCTGTCGGGCCTGCCGCTGCCGGTGTTCATGCAGGAGCGGATCTTCACGCCGCTGGGCATGAGCGACACCGCCTTCTACGCGCCGGAAGAGAAGCTGGGACGCCTGGCCAGCCTCTATGACGCCGACCCGGCCACCGGCCGGCTGATCCCGGCCACGGAAGGCCCTTGGCGCGACGTCACCCGGCCGCCGGCCGCGCCGTCCGGGGGCGGGGGCCTGCTGTCGACCGCCCACGACTTCGCCCGCTTCGCCCAGATGATCCTCAACGGCGGCGAGCTGGACGGCGCGCGCATCCTGTCGCGCGAGAGCGTCGACCTGATCCGCAGCAACCACCTGCCGCCGCGCTTCGCGGTGACCACCAACGGCACGGCCAACGTGCTGACTCCGGCCGAGCGGCCGTTCCCGTTCGCCACCGGCATGGGCTACGGCCTGGACGTGGCGGTGGCGGTCGACCCGGCGGCGTCCGGCGCGCCGGTGGGGCCGGGGACGATCAGCTGGGGCGGCAGCGCCGGCACCTGGTTCTGGATCGATCCGGCCAACGACCTGTTCTTCGTCGGCATGATCCAGCGGCTGGGCGGGGTGGGTTCGGGCCTCGACGCCACCACCCGCACCCTGGTCTATCAGGCCCTGATCGAACCGGGGAAGCAGCCCGCGGCGCCGGCCTCCAGGCTCAGCGCCGACCGTCGCTGAACGGTCGCTTGCTCCGGCCATAATCCCCTCTAAGCTGCGTTCAAACGAACGTTGGGGAGTGGGCGATGGCGATGCGACGGAACCTGGCGGCCGCCCTGGCGGTCCTGGCCCTGGCGAGTGGCGGCCCAGCCTGGACGGCTCCCAAGGCGGCGCCCGCCGCGATCCTGGCCCCGGCCGATCCCGCCAGTCTCGGCTTCTCGGCCGACCGCCTGGCCCGGCTCGACGCTCACATGAAGGCCCTGGTCGCCCAGGGCCACCTGCCGGGGGCGACCACCCTGCTGATCCGCCACGGCAAGGTCGCGGCCTTCGAAACCTACGGCCGCACCGGCCTCGACGGCCCGGCCATGCGCAAGGACACCCTCTTCCGCATCTATTCCCAGACCAAGCCGGTCACCGGCGTGGCGATGATGATGCTGTTCGAGGAGGGCCGTTGGAAGCTCGACGACCCGATCAGCAAGTACCTGCCCGAACTGGCCAAGCTGCAGGTCTACAAGGGTCAGAACCCGGACGGCTCGCCGATCACCGAACCGTCGCCGCGGCCAGCGACCATGCGCGAGCTGATGAGCCATTCGGGCGGCTTCGCCTATGGGCTGGTGACCGACAACCCGGTCGACAAGGCCTATCGCGACTCCGGCGTGCTGGGCTCGAAGACGCCGCAGGCCTTCATCGACACCATCGCCAAGCTGCCCCTGGCCGATCCCCCGGGAACCCGCTGGCGCTACAGCGCCTCGGTCGATATCCAGGGTGTCATCGTCGAGCGGCTGTCGGGCCAGTCCCTGGCCGACTTCATGCAGAGCCGGATCTTCGGCCCTCTGAAGATGACCGACACCGGCTTCTACGTGCCGGCCGCCAAGGCCGGGCGCCTGGCCAGCCTCTACGTCTACGACCCCAAGGCCCAGAAGCTGGCGCCGGCCGACGGCTTCATGGTCATCGACGTCAGCCAGCCGCCGACGTTGGCCTCGGGCGGTGGCGGCCTGGTCTCGACCACCGGCGACTACGCCCGCTTCGCCCAGATGATCCTCAACGGCGGCGAGCTGGACGGCGCGCGGATCCTGGCCCCGGGCACGATCAAGCTGATGGCCGCCAACCACTTGTCCGACGCCATCATGACCCGCACCGACGGCCCATTCTCCAATCAACGCGGCGTCGGCTTCGGGCTCGACTTCGCGGTGGTGCTGGACGCCGCCAAGGCTGGCACCCTGCAGGGTGAGGGGACGATCAGCTGGGGCGGGGCGGCCGGCACCTGGTTTTGGATCGATCCCAAGAACGACCTGATCTTCCTCGGCATGATCCACATCCTGGCCAAGGAGGGTGATCCGGCCATCCGCCAGATCGACCGTGACACCGCCACCCTGGTCTACCAGGCGCTGACCCATCCGGAGAAATGACCATGCAGGACCTGTTTTCGCTGAAGGGCCGCACGGCCCTGATCACCGGCGGCTCGCGCGGCATTGGCAAGATGATCGCCGCCGGCTTCCTGGCCCACGGGGCCAAGGTCTATGTCTCGTCGCGCAAGGCCGAGGCCTGCGACAAGGCGGCGTCCGAGCTGTCGGCGGCCGGGACCTGCGTGTCGCTGCCGGCCGACGTCTCCTCGGTCGAGGGCGTCCACGGCCTGGCCGCGCGCTTCCTGGCCCGGGAGGACAAGCTCGACATCCTGGTCAACAACGCCGGGGCGGCCTGGGGCGCGGAGTTCGACAGCTTTCCGGAACTGGGCTGGGACAAGGTCCTGGACCTCAATCTCAAATCGCCGTTCTTCCTCACCCAGGCGCTGATCGGCCCGCTGCGCGCGGCGGCCAAGGACCGGGTGGCCAAGGTGATCAACATCGCCTCGATCGACGGTGTCTCGGTGGCCGGCCAGGAGACCTATTCCTACGGGGCCAGCAAGGCTGGGCTGATCCACCTGACCAAGCGCATGGCCCTGCGGCTGGCGCCCGACAACATCGCCGTCTCGGCCATCGCGCCCGGAGCCTTCGCCTCGGACATGAACCGCGAGGCCCGCGACCACGCCGACGCGGTGGCCAAGATGATCCCGGCCGGCCGGGTGGGGACCGATGAGGACATGGCCGGGGCGGCGATCTATCTGGCCTCGCGGGCCGGCGACTACGTGGTCGGGGCCACCCTGGTGGTCGACGGCGGGGTGACGCACGCCCGGGGTTAGGGCGTTTTCGACTGGGGGCGGCTAACCAATATCTTCCTTCAGCGCCGTCATCCCGGGCCTTGTGCCCGGGATCCCTGGTTCAGCTCGCACGGGAGGCGCCGCGACGACGGCGCACGCCGTCGTCCCATCCGCCCCTGCGGTGGAGAGAGGGATCCCGGGCACGAGGCCGGGATGACGGCTGAAAATTGGATGGCTCGCTGGCCTAGTCGGCGGACGCGTCTACGGCTTGCCCGGGATCCGGAACTCGTCGACCTCGGCCGGCTGGGCGTCGCTGAGCTCGACGGCCGGATCGCGGATAGAGGCCTGGCTGGGCGGCGGCCGCGCCCCGCGCTCGCGCGCCGACATCAGCGCCCAGCCGCCGGGCTTGAGGATCTCCAGCGGCGAGAACCGCGCCTTGTAGGCCATCTTCTCGCTGCCGGGCACCCAATAGCCCAGATAGACATAGGGCAGGGTGGCCAGGCAGGCCTGGATCACGTGGTCGAGGATGATGAACGAGCCGAGGCTGCGGCGCTCAAGGCTCGGGTCGTAGAAGCTGTAGACCAGCGACAGGCCGTCGGCGAGCACGTCGACCAGCACGCAGGCCAGCAGGTCGCCGGGGCCGCGATCCTTGGAGCGCAGGCGGTATTCGATCAGGTGGGTGCGGACCGCGGTGTCCTCGACCATGGCCACGTAGTCGGGCCAGGTCATCTCGGCCATGCCGCCCTCGGCGTGGCGGGCCAGCAGGTAGCGGCGCAGCAGCTCGAACTGCTCGAGGGTGGCCTCGGACTCCACCAGGTGGCGTTCCAGGTCGCCGTTGCGGCCCAGCACCCGGCGCTCCGAACGCGAGAACACATAGTCGCCGGCCGGCACCCGCGCCGACTGGCAGGCGCGGCAGGTCTCGCAGGCCGGGCGGTAGGCGATGTTCTGGGAGCGACGGAAACCGACCTGGGTCAGGCTGTCATTGACCGTGGGGCCGTCGGACAGCGGCAGGTGGGCGAACACCTTGCGCTCCTCGCGACCCGGCAGATAGGGGCAAGGGGTCGGGGCCGTGAGAAAGAACCGAAGCTGTCGCGTCGGAAAATGCTGCGTCACGGAAGCCCTGTCCCCTTTCTGCGGCCCTGAGCCAGAATGGGATTAGGCGGTATCTGCGGCCGGCGCGCAAGCTCTGCCGATGGCCGCAGCGTCACCGGGTCGCAGCCCCGCTGTCACGGGGGTGGGTTCTAGAGATTGTCGGGCAGAACCGGCTTCTCGCGCAGCAGCACGATCGAGATGCGGCGATTGCCGGCCAGGGTCGGGTCGTCGGCGTAGAGCGGGTCGGAATTGGCCTTGCCCGACACCTGATAGATGCGGTCGCCGTCGACGCCGGCCGCCTGCAGGATCTGGCGCGAGGCGTCGGCGCGATTGGCCGACAGGGCCCAATCGGTCTGGGACTGCTGGCCGCGGGCGTTGGCGCTGGTGTGGCCGGCGATGGTCACCCGGTTGGGCAGCTCGTTGACCACCTTGGCCACGGCCCGCAGCAGGATCTTCGCCCGGTCGTTGGGCTCGCGCGAGTTCTCCTTGAACATCGAGCGGCCGTCCTGGTCGACCAGCTGGATGCGCAGGCCCTCGGGCGTCTGGTCGATGAGGATCTGTTTCGACAATTCGGCCAGTTCGGGCATTTCCTGCAGCGACTGGCGCAGCGACTGGGCGGCCGAGGCGAAGCTGTCCTGCTCCTTCTTGGCCAGGGCGTCGCGCAGCGACTCCTCGCTGGCGCTGGCCAGGCTGGCCTGGCTGGAGCTTTGGCCGTCCTGGTTGGTTTCCGGGGCCTCGGGGGCCAGTTGCTGGACCACCGACATCTTGCCGGCGCTCTTGGCGCCGTCGTCGCCCAGGGTGGTGCCGCCGAGAATGCCGCCCGAACCGCTGTTGGTCGGCGAGACGCTGGCCGGCGCGAAATAGTCGGCGATGCCCTGTTTCTGCTCGGGGCTGGTGACGTTCAGCAGCCACATCAGCAGGAAGAAGGCCATCATGGCGGTGACGAAGTCGGCATAGGCGACCTTCCAGGCGCCGCCGTGATGTCCGTGACCGGACACCTTCTTCACCTTCTTGATAACGATCGGCCTCTCGCCGCTGACGGCCATCGTGCTTGAGCCTGCTTTAACCCTGTTTCCGGGCA
>JAQGIN010000246.1 GCA_028291125.1 Caulobacter sp. | reverse complement strand
CGGTCTGGCAGGCGATCCTGCTGGGCCTGTCGGCGACCGCCTCGCACACCGCGATCGTCTGGGCCATCGGCCTGGCCGGCCTCTATTTCGGACGCAACCTCGATCTCGACACCGCCGAGCCCTGGTTCCAGCTGGCCTCTGCGGCGATCATCATCGCCGTCGCGCTCTGGATGGTCTGGCGGACCTGGCGCGAGCAGCGCGCCGAGGCCCATGAGCATGGCCATGACCACGGGCATGATCATGGCCACGACGAGGCCCACCGGATCGACACCGGCAATGGCCTGGTGATCTTGAGCCTCTTCGAGGACGGCGTTCCGCCGCGCTTTCGTCTTCACGCCGAGCGGGGCCACGCGCCGATCGCCGCCGAGGTGACGTTGACCACCGCGCGCGCCGACGGCTGCATCCAGGCGTTCAACTTCGTCCAGCGCGAGGGATTCCTGGAATCCGTCGAGGAAATACCCGAGCCCCACGACTTCACCGCGCGGCTGTCGATCGCCCACGGCTCGCACGCCCATGACTTCGACGTGGTGTTCAGCGAGCACGACCCTGGCCATGACCACAACGGCCTCGACGTGTCCTCGCCCGGCTTCCAGGACGCCCATGAACGGGCCCACGCCAACGACATCAAGAAGCGTTTCGCCGGTCGCGACGTCACCACCGGCCAGATCATGCTGTTTGGCCTGACCGGCGGGCTGATCCCCTGCCCGGCCGCCATCACCGTCCTGCTGCTGTGCCTGCAGCTCAAGCAGATCGCGCTCGGCGCGACCCTGGTGCTGTGCTTCTCGATCGGCCTGGCGGTGACCATGGTCACCGTTGGGGTCGCCGCCGCCATTGGCGTTCGCCATGCGGAGAAGCGCTTCTCGAACGCCTTCACCACCTTTGCCCGCCACGCACCCTATGCGTCGGGCGTATTGATCACCGTCGTCGGCGCGTTGCTCGCTCTTCAAGCCGTGCGGTCGATCCTCGGCGCGTGAGGCGACGCTTCCCCGTGTCGGCGCCCCAAGGTTGTCGCCGTGTCTCCAGCCCGCGAGACCGGGTCCGACGACGACCCCATTTCGCACCGTTATTTAGATCGCGAGCGCGTCGCGTAAGGCTGGGACGAACAAGGCGCAGAGCGCCGCCGCACGGGGGTGTTCCTCATGGAGTTTCGCGCGATGGAACAGCATCAGTTTGCGCTTGATCGCCGGCTGAACGAGCGGCACCAGTCGCACCCGATCGGTGTCGAGGCCGCGCGTGTAGAGCCGCGGCAGGACGCCGAGCGCCAGGCCGCTGCTGGCCAAGCCCACCAGCGATCCCACCTGATCGACCTTGTATCGCGTCGAGGGCGACAGGTTGTTCTGCCGCATCGCCGCCGAACTCAGCTCCCCGATGCTGCCGCCAACGAAGTGAACGATCTCGCTGCCCTCCAGGGCGCTCCACGGCAGGCTGGCCGCGGCCGCCAGCGGGTGGTCCTTCGGCGCCACGAGCAGCATCTCGTCCTCGGCGATCAAGGTCGCCTGGAGCCCCTCCTCCGCGCGTCCAAGGACGCCGATGACGATGTCCAGGGCGCCGATGCGCAGACTTTCGATCAGGGCGTCGTTCTTGCCGTCGCTGAGATGGAGGCAGACGTCGGCGGCCTGCTGTCCGAGTCGCGCCATGGCTTCAGCCGCGGCCGGAACGGCCGATGGAATCGCCCCAATCCGGACAACGGCTTTTCCCCGGCTGGCGGCGTCGCTCATGTCGACGAAGGCGTTGTCGGCGGTCTTCAGCAGCCGCAGCGCATGCGGCAGGAAGGTGGCGCCGGCCTCGGTCAGCAAAACGTGGTGGGTGCTGCGGTCGAACAGCCGCATGCCCAGATGCTCTTCGATCTGCCGGATACCCGCGCTTAGGGCCGGCTGAGACACGATCATTCGCTCGGCCGCCCGGCTGAAATTGCCCGTGTCCGCCAAGGCCGTGAAGAAACGGAGCTGGCGCAAGGATATGGCCTGGGTGCGCGCCGCGGGGCGTGCGACCGGCGCGGTCAAGGTCTCGGACATGGCGGCCTTCGGGAACGATGATCGGGCCGACAGCTGGTTATAAGGCGACCCTATAAGCAGATAACTACAAAGAGTTTCCAATTCTAAGGAGGGGTCATAACCTCGTCACAATCGCGCACCGATGGGATAGTTTAAATAAGCGGCATAATTGACCGAGCGTTCGCCAAAGTCGCGCGAAACACGAGCAATTCTACTTACTGTAACAACCATAAGGAGAGGCCTTGGGGAGGGCTGTCGGCGGGCGCGCCAACCATCAAGGGGGTTTCTTCATGCTGTCTGCTATTGGCCTTCGGCCCGACCACACCGCTCGCGGCCGGCTTGGCCGGTCCGCGTTGCTCGCGATCGCCTCCACCGCCGTGCTCGCCGCGCTTTCCTGCGGTGGCGAGGCCGTCGCTCAAGAGGCCACGCCCAGCGCCGAGGTCGAGGCGATCGTGGTCACCGGCTCACGCATCAGAAGCCCCGACGCCACCAGCGTCAGCCCGATCAGCACCATCACCGGCAAACAGATCGCCCAGCGCGGCGTCGTCCGCGTCGAGGACCTGATCAACACCCTGCCCCAGGCCTTCGCCGACCAGGGCAGCGGCAACCGAGGCGGCACGGTCGGCGCCAGCGGCACCGCCACCATCAATCTGCGTAACCTCGGCAACCAACGGACCCTGGTCCTGATCGACGGCCGACGCCTGATGCAGGGCGACCCGGCCCGCTCGGCGGCTCAGGCGGCCGACATCAACAATATCCCCGCCGCCTTGATCCAGCAGATCGATGTGGTGACCGGCGGCGCCTCGGCCGTCTACGGCTCGGACGCCTTGGCCGGGGTCGTCAACTTCATGCTCAAGCGCGACTTCGAGGGCGTGCAACTGGATGTCCAGGGCGGCCTGTACATGCACAACAACCACAGCGCCATCGTCTCGGCAGCCATCGCGGCGGGCCAGACGCCCGCAGTCGGCCACGAGCTCGACGGCGGCCAGCAGAGCTATTCGATCACGGCCGGCAAGAACTTCGCCGACGGGCGCGGCAACATCACCGGCTTCTTCAGCTACAAGCAGATCGCCGGCGTCGCCACGGCCGACCGCGATTTCTCGACCTGCAACCTGTCGGCCGCCGCGACCGGTTATGCCTGCTCGCTGTCCAGCGCCACCTATCCGGTCCAGTTCCAGCTGACCAACCCGGCGACCGGCGCGACACGCGGCAGCTATGCGCTGGACAGCACGACCGGCAACACGCTGCGGACCTACCGCACCTCGGACGGCTTCAACAACGGCAACACCTACGACCTGCAGTCGCCCGACAAGCGCTACAACGCCGACCTGTTCGGGCACTACGAAATCTCGAGCAAGGCCGACGTCTATGGCGAGCTCATGTACATGCACGACGAGGCCGACATCAAACTGTCGCCCACCGCCGTGTTCACGGTCGCCGAACGCATCAACTGCAACAACCCGCTGATGTCGGCCCAAGAAAAGAACCTGATCTGCACCTCGGTCGGCCTGACCGATGCGCAGAACGCCAGCGTGATCGTGTCGCAGCGCAACGCCCTGGGCGGTTCGCGACACGACTACACCAACCACACCTCCTATCGCGGCGTGGCGGGCCTGCGCGGCGACCTGACCTCCCACTGGCGCTACGACGTCTACGCCCAGTACGGCCGCACCGACTACACCTCGCGCCTGACCGGCGACTATTCGCTGGCCAAGTTCGCCAAGGCGCTGCGGGCGGTGACCAACAGCAGCGGCCAGGTCGTCTGCGAATCCGTGGTCAACGGGGCCGACCTGTCCTGCGTGCCGATCAACCTGTTCCAGACCGGCGGCATCACCCCGTCCGCGTTGAACTACGTGCAGAACGTCGTCTATCGCAAGGGCCACACCGAGGAGAGCATCCTCAGCGGCGCGCTGACCGGCGACCTGGGTCTGACCAGTCCCTTCGCCAACCATTCGATCGGCGTGGCCATCGGCGCGGAGTATCGCGACGAGAAGATCAGCTTCCAGCCCGACAGCTACTACAGCTCGCGCGACGTGGCGGGAAACTCGGGCGGCGAGTTCCCGATCCAGGGCTCGTTCAACGTCAAGGAAATCTACAGCGAAATCCGCGTGCCGCTGATCGAGAACAAGCCGTTCTTCAAGAGCCTGTCAGTCGAGGGCGGCGCCCGCTATTCGAACTACAGCACCGCCGGCGACACCTTGGCCTACAAGGCCGGCGGTGAATGGGCTCCGGTTAGCGACATCCGTTTCCGCGGCAGCTTCCAACGCGCCGTGCGGGCCCCCAATCTGGTCGAGCTGTTTGGGCCGCAACGCACCGTGACCGCCGCGATCACCGATCCTTGTGAAGGCGCGACGCCCAAGGCGACGGCCGCCCAATGCGCGCTGTCGGGCGTGACGGCCACGCAGTACGGAACGATCGCGCCGGCGGCGGGCCAGCAGTCCGGCGCCATGGTCGGCGGCAACCCGAACCTGGATCCCGAGACCTCGACCACCAAGTCGTTCGGCGTACAACTGCTACCCCGCTTCCTGCACGGCTTGAACCTGTCGGTCGACTATTTCGACATCGACGTGAAGAAGCTGATCACCACGGTGCCGGCCAGCATCGAGTTGAACCAGTGTCTCAACGCCGGCATCGCCTGCGACCTGATCAAGCGCAACACGGCGACCGGCTCGCTGGTGACCAGCGGCTATGTCGTCACCACCAGCGTCAACGCCGGCTACCTCAAGACCTCGGGCCTGGATTTCTCGGCTAGCTATGCGCATGACCTGCCGGAACTGTTCGGCAAGGACATGGGCCGTATCGGCCTGAACTTCGCCGGCACCCGCACCAACAAGTACGAGGTCCAGATCCTGCCGGGCCTGGCGCCCTATCGCTGCGACGGCCATTTCGGCGTCACCTGCGGCCAGCCGATCCCCGAATGGCGTCACCGTCTGGTCGCCGACTGGACCTCGCGCGGCGGCGTGAACCTCTCGACCACCTGGCGCTATATCGGCGGCGCCACAAACGACAAGTCGAGCTCGTCCATCTATCTGGCCGGGACGTACCAGCCCTACGACCTGAAGATGCCCAGCGTCAGCTACATCGATTTCGCCGCCTCGATGGACGTCGCCGAGAAGGTCACCGTGCGGGTCGGCGTCAACAACGCCTTCGACAAGGATCCGCCCCTGACCGCCAGCACCGGCGGCCAGACCTCGAACGGCGCCTTCTTCGCCGGCATGTACGACTCCCTGGGCCGCTACGTGTTCGTGGGCGCCACGGCGCGTTTCTGATCCAATTGCGGGCGGGGAGACATCCCTTCCCGCGACGCCCAGGCCAAGGACTTTTCCCATGCCGTTCCGCACCACCGCCCCTCATTGGCGCCCCGCGGCCCTTGGCCTTTCGGCGCTGCTCGCGAGTTGCATGCTCGCGGGCGGCGCCTTCGCCCAATCCTCGCCCGTCCGAGCCTCGCCCGCGTCCGAGGACAAGGTCAGCATCTTCTTCGACAACGACTTCCTGGGCCCGGGTCAGAGCAATATCCAGTCGCTAATCCCGCTGCTGCGCGATCCACGAGTCAAGCTGATGGGCGTCGGTGTCGTCACCGGCGACGCCTGGATGAAGGAGGAGACAGCCCACGCCCTGCGCTTCCTGGAAATCGCCAAGCGTCCCGATGTGCCGATCCATCCCGGCGCCGAGACGCCCCTCATGCGCACCCAGGTCGAGATGGCCAACTGGGAGGCCCGCTACGGCCGTATCCCCTTCAAGGGTGCGTGGAGCGCGCCGCGTCCAGGCCGCACCTACCACCCGCAGGACCCGGCCCTGATCCCGCCGATGCCGGAGGGCGCGCCGACGATCAACGCCTCCAGCGAGGACGCCGTCCACGCCCTGATCCGTACTGTCCGGGCCCATCCGCACCAGATCACCATCGTCAGCGCCGGCCCATTGACCAACATCGCCCTGGCCCTGCGCATCGCGCCGGACATCGCGCCGCTCGCCAAGGAGATCGTCATCGAGCCGGGCAAGCTGGACACCGCCGTCGCGCGGGTGACGGGCAACACCGACTACGCCACCGACTTCAACTTCCTGTTCGATCCGGAAGCCGCGCACATCGTGCTGACCGCGCCGTGGCCGAGGATCACCGTCATGGGCAACGTCACCGCGGCGGCCAAGGCGACCCAGGCGGTCGTCGATCGCATCGGCGCGGCCGGCACGCCGGTCGCCACCTACGTCAAGACCTATGCTCGGATCGGCCAGCCTCTCTGGGACGAAATCACCGTCGCTGTCGCCATCGACCGCAGTCTCGTCACCGAGGAATTGGTGGCGCGGATGGACGTCGACACCCTGCCCGGCCCCTCCTATGGCCAGCCCGTCGTCTGGAGCGCCGAGATGGCCCCCAACAGCGGCGAGCGCGAAGTCCACATCGTGCGAGCCATCGACGTCGACCGCTTCGTCGAGGCCTTCGTGTCGCAGGCCTCGAAATGAACCGCTTCAGCGCCTTCCTGGAGCGCCGCTTCGCGATCGCCGCGCGCGAGACCACCGTCAGTCGCGAGATGATGGCCGGGCTGACCAGCTTTCTGGCGGCCGCCTATCTGATCGTCGTCATCCCCTCGCTGCTGTCGACCGGCGGCATGGACCGGGGCGCCGCGACCACCGCCGCGATCCTGGTGATGGCCCTGGGCAGCATCGCCATGGGCGTCTACGCCAACCTGCCGTTCATCGTCGGGCCGGGCATCGGCGGCTCGGTGATCCTCGGCGTCACCCTGGCGCATTTGGAGCATGTGCCCTTCGGTACGGGCCTGGCCATCGCCATGATCTCCGGCCTGCTGTTCCTGGTCCTGACCCTCACCGGCGCGCGTGAATTGGTCGTGCGGACGATCCCGCCGCAGATCAAACTGGGCCTCGGCGCCTCGATCGGCCTGTTCATCGCCATGCTGGGATGCCGCGACGCCGGCATGGTGGCGCTGAACGTCAAGTCCAACGCCCTGACCCTGGGCGACTTCTCCCAACCCGGACCGGTCGTCGCCCTGATCGGCTTGGCGGTCGCCGTGGCGATGCAAGCGCGCAAGATCC
>JAQGIN010000245.1 GCA_028291125.1 Caulobacter sp. | reverse complement strand
CGGTCTGGCAGGCGATCCTGCTGGGCCTGTCGGCGACCGCCTCGCACACCGCGATCGTCTGGGCCATCGGCCTGGCCGGCCTCTATTTCGGACGCAACCTCGATCTCGACACCGCCGAGCCCTGGTTTCAGCTGGCCTCGGCGGCGATCATCATCGCCGTCGCGCTCTGGATGGTCTGGCGGACCTGGCGCGAGCAGCGCGCCGAGGCCCATGAGCATGGCCATGACCACGGGCATGATCATGGCCACGACGAGGCCCGCCGGATCGACACCGGCCATGGCCTGGTGATCTTGAGCCTCTTCGAGGACGGCGTTCCGCCGCGCTTTCGCCTTCACGCCGAGCGGGGCCACGCGCCGATCGCCGCCGAGGTGACGTTGACCACCGCGCGCGCCGACGGCTGCGTCCAGGCGTTCAACTTCGTCCAGCGCGAGGGATTCCTGGAATCCGTCGAGGAAGTACCCGAGCCCCACGACTTCACCGCGCGGCTGTCGATCGCCCACGGCTCGCACGCCCATGACTTCGACGTGGTGTTCAGCGAGCACGACGACCATGGCCATGACCACAGCGGCCTCGACGTGTCCTCGCCCGGCTTCCAGGACGCCCATGAACTGGCCCACGCCAACGACATCAAGAAGCGCTTCGCCGGCCGTGACGTGACCACCGGCCAGATCATGCTGTTTGGCCTGACCGGCGGGCTGATCCCCTGCCCCGCCTCGATCACCGTCCTGCTGGTTTGCCTGCAGCTCAAGCAGATCGCGCTGGGCGCGACCCTGGTGCTGTGCTTCTCGATCGGCCTGGCGGTGACCATGGTCACCGTCGGGGTCGCCGCCGCCGTCGGCATGCGCCATGCCGAAAAGCGCTTCTCCGGCGCCTTCGCCGCCTTCGCCCGCCGCGCGCCCTATGCGTCGGGCGCCCTGATCACCGTCGTCGGCGTCGTCCTGGCCTGGCAGGCGCTTGGCGCGATCCTGACGTGATGACGTCGCATCGCCCGGCGCCGAGGTTGCCGCCGTTATGGCGCGCGCGCCCCTGACGGATAACCCTCCGCGTCCCAACAGGCGATCCGATGTGTCTGGGCCGACCTATCGGTCTTCCCGGGCCGGCGAGGGGCGATAGATGAGAAGCGCCGCCTCGCCGCTCACGGCGCGGGCCGCCACCAGGAGCCGATCCCACTCGGGCACGAACAGCCCGGTGCGCGCCCCGGGGCGGGTCGTGACCCTGGAGCCGGCGACGGGAGCATCCAGGGTCACCACGTCGACCCCGCCCGCGCCGCAGATCACATAGAGGCGATGGCGCGGCGGATCGAAGAAGACGTCGTCGGCGTCGCCGCAGGTCTTTCGGTCCAGCATCACCGCGCCGCTGGTCGTGTCGCGCAGTTGCAGGCGGGCCGGCAAGCGGTAGACCACGGCCAGTTCGCGCCCGTCGGCCCGCAGGGCCATGGGATAGTTCCAAAGATGATCCGCCGGCCAGGACGCCTTGACCCTCCCTGTGGCGAGATCGGCGACGGCGATGACCCGCGCGTCCGGCAGATTGACGAAGGCCTGGCCGCCCGCCAGCCGGAAGCCCTCCGGGTGGGCCGGCAGGGTCAGCGTCGAGATCACCCGATGCGTGGCCGGATCGATCACCGCCAGGGCCCCCGCGCCATAGCCGATCACCACGCGGCCGCTGGCGTCGAGCCGCAGGTTGTCGGCGTCGCCTCCGACCTTCACCATCCCGGCCGGCGCCAGGTCGCTCCCGCGATAGAACCGCACCGTGCCATCGCCGCCGCTGGCGATGGCCAGTTCATCCCGCTCAGGCAGGTAGGCCAGGCCCTGAGGTTCCTTCAGGCCGGAGATCCGTCCAACCGGCGCGCCCTTGACCATATCGACCGCGTCGACCGTTCCGTTGCCGAGTTCGGCGATGAACACGCGCCGATGGACGAGGTCGACGGCCAGGTGATCGATGCGCCCGGCGACGCCGGGCAAGGCGATGGTCCGCTCCAGCACCAGGGGCGGCGGCGCGGAGCTGGGCGCGCAGGCGGCCGGTCCGGCCAGGACCAGCATCGCCAGCGACAGGACAAGCGGCTTCATCGCGCGGGCCTGGCCGAACCGCCCTAGGCCGGCACGGCGCGGGCGAAGGTCTTGTCGGCATGGGTCCAGGCGATCGTCGCCATGAAGGCGTCGACATAGCCGGCGGCCTTGGCGCCGTAGTCCAGGGCGTAGGCATGTTCGTACATGTCGAGCGCCAGGAGCGGCGTGCCGCCGGCCAGGGTCATGGTGTGGTCGGCCGCCCAGGTGTTGACCAGGCGATTGTCGCGGTGGCTCCAGGTCAGCAGCACCCAGCCCGAGCCGCCGCCCAGCGCCTTGCCAGTGGCGGCGAATTCCGCGCGCCAGCGCCCGTCGCTGCCGAAATCGCGCTCGATGGCGGCGGCCAGGGCCGCGCCCGGACGGCTGGGCGCGCCCAGCCCGGCGAAATAAAGCTCATGCAGGATCATCGAATTCCAGGCGATCAGCTCCTCGCGCTTGAGGCCGTTGAGCACGAAGACCGGCGCGGTGGCGAGATCCAGGCCCGCCAGCTGGCTCTCGATGGCTCCCAGGCGTTTGACCGCGCCGACATAGTTGTTGTCGTGGTGGCTGGTCAGCAACTTTTCGGACAGGCCGGCGATGGTCTTCGGATCGAAGGGCAAGGGCTTCGGCGCGAACGCCGTCGCGGGTTTGGCGGCCGGCGTCTGGGCCTGAGCGCTCGCGGCGGCCAGGGCTACGGCCGCGCCGGCGGCGAAGATCTGACGGCGGTCGAGATGGGGGGTCATGCGATGTCTCCGATGAAGCAAGAGGAAAGGGTCAAGAGCCGAGTCTGTGGAGAAGCAGCGCCAGCGCGACGCAGGCCGCCAGCGTCCTGATGACGCCGGCATGAAAGCCAAGGCCGGCCACCAAGCTGAGCGCCAGCGCCTTCCCGTCCAGGCTGACCGGGTCGGGGACCAAGGCCGATCCCCACGCAGGGCCAAGATGAAAAACGCGTGAACAGCCCGTGCAGCCCAAACCACAGCGCCTTTCACCCCGAGAAAGGCGGCCGCGACCAGGCTCAGGCCAGCGCCGGAGCGGCGGCGAAAGGCGTCGTTAAGGACGGTGATCAAGGTCGGTGGATTGGGCATCGTCGGACATGGCTTGCGCTCCTTTCGGGCGCGCCCCTGCGGCGCTCCGGACAAGCGCGGTCCAGCCGGCGAAGCCGTGTCGGCCAGGCCGGGCCACGGGCCCGCCGCCAAGCGGCGCGCGCCGCACGCGGCCAAACGGGGGAAGCAAGCCGCCTTGCCGACGCAGCGCCGCGGGCTAGGGACCAGCGTCCGGCGCAAAGCGAGGCGCCGTGACGACCGACAGGCCAAGGATCTGGCTGGGGAGAACATCCTCAGCGCCAGCTCCCCTACCCGTGAATCTTCTGGCGGGCTTGGGCGAGCAAGGCGGCGGCTTCGGCCTTGCGACCTCGGTCGGCGAGATCCCGGCCAGGCCGCGCCGGCGCGGCGAGCGCGCGGTTGAGTGCGCCGACCGCTCCAGCGTAGTCGTTCTGGCGCATCAGGAAATCGCCATAGAAGTAGTTGGAATCCACGCCGTTTGGATTGGCCGCCAGGGCCTTGGTCAGATAGGCGCGCGCCTTGGCGGGATCGCCGAACCCGATCGGGAAGCCCGGCACCTGGGCGTAAAGCGAGCCCAGGCTGGTATAGACCGAACCATCGCCTAGGGCCGTCGGGTTGATCTTCTCCGCCCGTTCCAACATCGCGCGCGCGCGCTTGGCCAGGGCAAGGCCGCCCATGCCCCCTTTGGCGCCGGCCTCGGTGGCTGTGGAGATCGCCTCCCAGACCAGCGGTTCGGCGCGGCTGGGATACTGCTTGGCCAGGGCGTCAGCGTCGGCCGCCAACTTGGCCGCTTCGGCCGCCTGGGCGGACTTGTCACCCACCTCATAGTTCACGTGGGCCCAGGTTCGGGCCAGCCCGTCGATGCGGGCTTCGAAGGCCGGGTCGGCGGCCAGGGCGGGCGCGCCGACGAGAGCGACGACCGCGATCACCGCCAGCATGGAAGGTCTCATGTCAAAGCTCCGGGACATTGGAGGTGAACAGCCGCGCCGCCTTGCGGTCGTTGGCCGACAGGGCGGCGTCGACGAGGCGTGGGAAAATGGCGTTGATCCGGACGAACAGGCTTTCGGGAAAGCCGAAATAGACGTCGTGCTTGCGACCTCGGACGGCCTCGACGATCCGCCGAGCGATCAGTTCAGGCGGGTCCATGTTCATCTGAGTGAGCTTGGCGAACGCCATGACCGCCGGCGAGTTGAGCGCCGTCTTGACAGCGCGCGGCGCCACATAGGTCACGTCGACACCCGTGCCCGACAGCTCGCGCCGCAGCGCCTGGCTGAAGCCGCGCAGTCCAGCCTTGGCGCTGGAATAGGTGACGAAGTTGGCGAAGTTGATCGAACCAAAGATCGAGCCGACATTGACGATCTGACCGCCGGTCGCCTTCATCCTGGGCAGCACGGCCTGGGTTAGCCGCACGGGCGCGATCAGGTTGACCATGTAGCTGGCCATCAGGTGCTCGGGCGTCTGGCGCTCGAACGGCCCGAAGTGCTGGATGCCGGCCAGGTTGACGACGATGTCCCAGTCGCGGCGCGACACCGCGGCTGCGGCGGTTTCAATGCCGTCTGCCGTCGAAAGGTCATGCTGGATGAAGGCGCCGCCGGAGGCCGGCGGACTGCGATCGAGCACAACGACACGCGCGCCCTCCTCAAGCAACTGGGCGGCGATTAGCGAGCCCAGGCCGCCAGCGCCGCCGGTCAGCAGAACGGACTTGTCTCTAAACATAGGCCACCCGATCGTGCGGAATTGAGCGGAAGACGTCGGCGAAACGTTCGAAGATCGTCTTGGCGACCGCGATGATCGCCGCCTGATCGTCGGCGTCGGTGACCTCGTCCATCAGCTTCTGGAAGAAGACCAGATGCTCCATGTCCAGCGAGCCGTGCGACGTCAGGTAGCTGAAGCACTCCGGCCCGAGCCCCAGGTTGGTCGCCACGGCCTCCGCGCCCTGCGTGGCCAAACGCACGCTCGTCCCCTCCAGCACGAACACCATGCCAAAAAAGCCCATCGGATTGACGTTGGCGATGTCGTCGTAAGCGAAGGCGACCATGCGGCTGGTAGCCTCGCGCGGCTCGCCCAGCCGCACGACCTCGGGATCGCCGCCGCAGTGACGGATATCATCGAGGATCCAGTGCTCGTGACCCGTCTCCTCGGCGATGTACTCGTCGAGCGCGTGGCGGAAGCGGTCATGGCCGTCGTCGAGGCGCGCGCGCGCCGCCCGCATCAGCGGCACGGTATGCTTGACGTGATGATAGGCCTCGGTGAGGTAGGCGATGTAGGTCTCGCGCGATATGAGGCCCATCAGGCCGTCCTGGATCTGCGGCACGCTGGCCAGGATCTGCTGCCCCTCGGCGGTTTCGGCGACCAGTCTCTGGAAGAACATCAAGTCAGGCTCCTATTGAGCAGCTTCGATGAAGTCGCGGTGACGCGACAGCAGGACCGCCCGACGGGGACGGCCGTTGTTGGTCAGTTCGCCGGCGGCGAGGTCGAACGGCGCGCGGACCTGCCAGCGCTTGACCTGGGCGTAGTCAGGCAAGGCCTGGTTGGCGCGGGCCACGGCCTGGGCGATCACCGCCTCGTCCATGTCGGGCAGCAGGGGTACGATCAGCGCGCCGAGGGCGGCCTGGGCTTCGCCGAACACCACGGCCTGGCGGATTTCGGGCTGGGCCAGCAGCTCGCTCTCCACCCACTCGGGCGCGACGTTGCGCCCGAAGGCGGTGATGATGGTGTTGCTGCGACGGCCCTCGATGCGCAGGAACCCATCGGCGTCCAAGCCGCCCAGATCGCCGGTGCGGACCACGCCTGCGTTCAGCGCGCCGCCGGCATAGCCGAGGAACGGATGGGGTCCGACGACGATCTCGCCGTCCGGCGCGATCTCGACGGTCAGGTGCGACAAGGGCCGCCCGACCGCGCCGACCTTGCGGGCGGCAGGCGTGTTCAGCGCCACCACAGAGGCGCACTCGCTCAGGCCATAGCCTTCGTAGACCGGCAGGCCCAAGGCGTCGGCCTGGCTTAGCAGTTGCGACGAGACCTTGGCCCCGCCGACCGCCACCAGGTTCAGCTGGGGGAAGCGCGCGCCGGTGAAGGTCATCACCATCAGCAGGGCCCGCAGCAGTTCGGGCACGACGATCAGGCTGGTCGCCTCCTCGGCCGCGATGGCGCTCGCCAGGCCCGCCAGATCGGGCCGGAAGGGATCACCCAGGCCCAGCGCCGCCGCCGGCAGGACGTGGTAACGCCCACCAGCGATCAAGGTGGTGTAGAGGCCCGCCACGTTCTCGAGCAGGATCGATAGCGGCAGCAGCGGAAGATGCCGGCCGGCATAATCCGCGCCGATGGCCGCGACGAGACTCCCAGCCACCGCCTCCATCTGGGTCTGCGACAGACAGACGCCCTTCGGCTGGCCCGTCGAGCCCGAGGTGTAGGTGATCTTGGCCGTACCGGCGGGCAGCGGAACCGGCGGATCGAGGCGGGGCGTCACGGCGATCGGCGTGCCCGCCACGACGATCTGGCCGTCGGCCTCGGCCGCCTCGATCAGCAGGGTCACGCCAGCGTCCGCCAGGGCGTGATCGCGCTGGGCCGGCGTGAAAAAGCCCGGCAGCGGCAGGCTGGGCCAGCCCAGGCGGATCAGCGCCAGGTCCAGGATCACCCAGGCCGGCCCGTTGGGCAGACGCAGCGCCACCGGCGCGCCGGGGCGGACCAGGGGCGCGAAGGCGAACAGCGCCGTCGCGGTCTGGCCGACAGCTTCGCCAAGCTGGGCGTAGGTCCAGGTCGCCGACGACGTGCTCAGCGCGATCGCGTCGGGCGAGGCGGCGGCATGGGCGTCGATCGCCCCCAACACCCGACTCATTCGCCAAGCCCCGGGCAAGCCGGGTGAAGACGAGGATGCATGGCCTCGATCTGGACCGGTTCGGCCACCAGCATCTGGCTCAACGGCCGCAGGGCCGGGCCGATCGCGCCGGCCAGCACCTCCGGATCGCGCTGGTAATAGGCGCCCCACTCGGTGGCGGCCTCGCCCAGGCGAGATGGCTCGGCGCGGATTAGAACCTCGGTTTCGAATCCGACGCGGCCAAAGCTGCGACGCAACTGGCGCGTGGCGGTGGCGACGGCGTGGGTGCAGCCGTTCTGATCCAGATGACGGGCCAGGGCCAGGAACAGGAACATCGAGGCGCCGACGCTGCCCGAGCCCAGATTGCCAATCTCCGCCACGCCTTCACGCCTCACCGGCTCGCCCAGCTTGCGGGCGATCGCCGCCTCGACGGGCTCGTCGAGATACTGCTCGAGGTACAGCCGCTCCCGGGCCGCGAAACGAAAGCCGACCGCGGCGTGGATCCGTCCCTCGCCGTCCTGCACGCTCATCAGCGTCGGATAATGCCGACGGATCACGCCGTTGAACGCCGAGACGTAGGCGGCCTCGATATAGGCCTCCACCCGCAGCCGCTCGGGGCGCATCAGATGATGGATCGAGATCACCTTCGGCGCCAATCCAGTGAAGCGTCGCATGCGCGCTTCGTCGAACCGCAGGCTGCCACGCAAGGCGCCGTCGTCGAGCATCATCACTTCCAGCAAGGCCGGTCTCCGCGTCCTGGCGGGCGCCGGGCGCCCTTCGATGAGCCATGACGACGTGCTCTCCAAACCTCCTCAATGGGATTGCGATTGCGCCCGGAGACCGCTTCGGAAAGACTAGATTGGTCGTCGGCTTCCCGGCGGCGAGCCGTGACGGCGGCCGGAGCTTGGATCGCGTCCTTGGACGACCGTGACGTCCATCCCCTGCTCGCCTGCTACCTCGAACGGCGAGAAGAGCTCGTAGGCTATTTCCGCGTCCGCCTGCGGTCGGAAGAAGCCGCCCAGGATCTGGTGCAAGACATCTATCTGAAGATCACCCCGCCGCCCGCGGCGGCGATCGACAACCCCGCGGCCTATCTCTACCGACTGGGCTCCAACCTGATGCTGGATCGGATCAAGACCCAGAGGCGAGCGGGGCGACGCGACGCCGAATGGCGCGGCGCCGGCGCCGCCGGCGCGAACTGGGACACGGCCGACGAGCCCCGGGCCGACGACGCCCTGGCCGCTCGCCAGCGTCTGGCCCAGATCGTGGCGGTCGTGAACGATCTGCCGCCCGCCGTGCAGGAGGCGTTTCGCCTGCACAAGCTCGAAGGCCTCAATCACGCCGAGACGGCGGCGGCCATGGGCGTGTCGCGCTCCAGCGTCGAGAAGTACATCATGACCGGCCTCAAGCGCATCCTCGCCAAGGTGGGTCGATGAGGCGCGGAAACATTTTACAGAAAGTTTGGAGGCGCCTTGACGTTTATGGCGTCATTGGGGCGAGCAACGGGGCTCGGACCTCAGGGAACGGTGAGCGCGGATGAGCGGCGCGGACGGCATGACGGCGAGTGACGCCTTACGCGACGAGGCTGTCGCGTGGCTGGTCCGCGTCCAGTCGGATCAAGCCGCCGCCGACGATTGGGCGGCGCTGGCCGTCTGGCTGGAAGCCTCCGACGATCATCTCTCCGCCTTCGAACAGGTCGAACGCTTCGCCGCCGAACTAACCGAGCGCGCCTCTGAGATCGCGTCGGCCCTGAGGCCGGCGTCGTCGCGGATCGTGCCGCTCCCGCGGCGCGCCGCCCTACCCGCCTGGTTCGCCGCCGCCGCCGCCGTGGTCGCGCTCGTCGTCGGTCCGATGGCCTGGCGCGGCTATCAGGGGACGCCGACGGTCTACCAGACTCGGCCCGGCGAGACCCGGCAGGTGGCCCTGACCGACGGCACGCACATCCGCATGGACGCGGCCTCGACCATGACGGTCCGGCTGGGCTGGCGCACGCGACGCGTCGAAATGGCCGACGCCCAGGCGACGTTCGACGTCGCCAAGGACCCTGGCCGCCCCTTCTTGATCTCGGTGGGCGACCAGCAGGTGCGGGTCGTCGGCACCGAGTTCAACATCCGCCATTATGACAAGACCGTTCTGGTCACCGTGCGCCGCGGCGTCGTCGAGGTCCGCCAGCCCGATCTGGGGCCCGCCCCCGTCGCCCGCCTGGTCGCGGGTCAGAGCCTGCGTCACGTCGAAGGCGGCGATCGTTCGATCCAGACCGCGACGGATCCGAACGCCGCCTTCGCCTGGACCCAGGGCCGGCTGGTCTGCGACGACGAAACCTTGGGCGAGATGATCACCTATCTCAATCGCCGCTACCCGACGCCGATCCGGGTGTCCGACGCGATCGCCAAGCAACGCTTCTCGGGCGTTCTGGAGCTCGGCGACGAGGATCTCGTCGTGCGGCGCCTGGCGCGCTATTTTTCCCTCTCCGTGCATCGCACCGATCGGGAAATCGAACTACGGTGACGCCGTTCTGAGGTTGGAGGGCGTTTCGTTGCGAGCTGACGCATGGCGGCGCTGGGCGCTTGCTTCCAGCGCGGCTTGCGCGGTCGCCTTGGCGGGCGAGGCCTCGGCGGCGCAGCCGCTCGGGGCCTTCGACATTCCCAGCAAACCCCTAAAGGCGGCGCTGATCGATTTCGCCGTTCAGGGCGGCGTGTCCATCAGCACCCAAGCGGCCGCGGCCTGCGCGCTCCAGAGTCGTCCCCTGAAGGGGCGCTTCACCCTCCAGGCCGCTCTCGAGAAGATGCTGGCTGGCACCGGGTGCGGCTTTCGTCTGATCGACGCCGGCGCTATCGAGATCGTGCGCCTGCCACCGCCAAAGCCGTCGATGTCCGAACGCCGCTCGAGCCCTGAGCCCTCGCCGGCCCTCTCCGCACTGGTCGTCGTGGCCACCCGCCGCCCGGTCCCGGCCGACCGTCTCGCCTACGCCATCAGCGCCATCGAAAGCCAAACGGTCGTCGCCCAAGATCTGCGTGACGCCGCAGACCTCGCCCTCGCCGTGCCGTCGATGACGGTGACCAATCTCGGCCCCGGCCGCGACAAGATCATGTTGCGGGGCCTCTCCGACGGGCCGCTGACGGGGCGAACCCAATCGATGGTCGGCCTCTATCTGGACGACACGCGGCTGACCTACAACGCGCCAGACCCCGATTTGCTCTTGGTCGACATGGCTCAGATCGAGGTGCTGCGGGGCCCGCAAGGCGCGCTCTACGGCGCGGGCTCGCTGGGCGGGGTGCTGCATCTGGTCACCCAGCAACCCGATCCGGAGCACTTCGACGGCTGGATCTCGGCAAGCCTTGGCGCGGCGCGCGGCGGCGCGGCGGCGGGCGGACTTTCCGGCATGATCAACCAACCCTTCCTGCACGGACGCGGCGCCGTGCGCGCCGTGCTCTATAGCGACGTCCAGGGCGGCTATATCGACGACGCCGGCCTGGGCCTGAAGAACGTCAACCAGACGGTCCGCTCGGGCGCTCGCGTGGCCGTGCGACTGGCCCTCGGCGAGCGCTGGACCTTGACCAGCGGCTTGGCCGCCCAGCTCATCAATTCCGACGACACCCAATACGCCCTGGCCAGCGAAGCGCCCTACACACGTCGAAACCAGGTGCGTGAGCCGCATGACAACGACTTCGTCGAGGTTCACTTGGGCCTGAAGGGCGACCTCGCCGGCGCCCAGGCGCGCTGGACCGTCTCGGCGGTCCGTCACGAAATCGACAGTCGCTACGACGCCACCGTCGCGCCGCCGGTCAGCCTGCCGCCCGGCCCGGCGGCCTTCGACGACGACAATCTCATTCGCAGCCTGGTCACCGAGGGCTCCCTGGCGTCGCCGGAAGGCAGCCGCGTGCAATGGCTGGCGGGCGCCTTTCTGGCCCGTACGCATCAGGACATCGGTCTGGGCCTTACCCGCCTGGCGGACGCGCCGGTTTCGGCCCTCGCCGAGACGCGGCGCGACACGCTCGACGAGGCCGCGCTCTATGGCGAGGCGACCCTGCCGATCGGCCGGTCGCTCAGCGCGACGGTCGGCGGCCGACTGTTCACGTCGAAGACCCGCGTATCAAGCCAGACAGCGGCGCTGACGGGACCGGTCGCGGCCTTCTCCGGAAGCCTGAAAAACGCCGGCTTCGCGCCCAAGCTCGTGCTCTCCTACACCATTTCTCCAACCGCCTTGATCTATGTCCAGGCCGCCGAGGGCTATCGGGCTGGCGGCTTCAACACGACCGGACCGCCCGGCCAGGTGTTCTCCGTTGACGGGGGCGGCCAGCCCCAACGTCGCTATGGCCCAGACGAACTTTGGAGCTTCGAGGCCGGTGGCAAGCTCAGTCTTTTGGACGGCCGGGCGCGTCTGCGCGCGGCGATCTTCCGGGCCGCCTGGACGAACATCCAGAGTGATCAGTTGCTGCCGTCGGGCCTGCCGTTCACCGCCAATATCGGCGACGGGCGCAATCTGGGCCTGGAAATCGAGGGCAGCTATCGCTCGGGGGGCCTGCAGCTGGGCGCCAACATCCTGCTCAACGCTCCCAAGCTGGAAGGCGCCAATCCCGCCTTCCCCGCCCGCAAGGAGATCGGGCTGGCGGGGGTGCCTGACAAGGCGATCGGCGCGACCGCCCATTACGACTGGCCGGTGGGCGGCGACCTCACCCTGGAGCTCGACGCTCGCTACGCCTATATCGGCCATTCCCATCTGACCTTCGACGCGACGACCGCGCCACTGATGGGAGGGTACGCGACAGGACGGCTCGCGGCGGGCCTGGCCACGTCGCGCTGGCGGCTGACCGCCGCGCTCGACAATCCCACCGATGCGCGCGGCGACACCTTCGCCTACGGAAACCCATTCTCGCTGCGCACGACGCGCCAGATCACGCCCCTGCGCCCACGCACCGCCACGATCACCTTCCGTGTGGCCTATTAGGCGGCTCGGCCGCACCTGAACGCCTGATCCATGCTGTCAGTCCCGCACGTTCTCCCGGCGCCGCCCAAGGCGCCTCCCACCATCAGTCGGCAACATTCAACACGAGCCCGGCGACGAGCCGAAAGCGATCATCTCGGCAGACTTGGTCATGTGGCGCGCGTACCCGGCCCGGCCCTAGGCGCCGAGCGGACCGGCGGGTGACCAGGCGATCAACTCTGCTTCCTCGACGACGTGGCGCGCATAGCGGTAGTCCCGGATCGACTTGACCCGCTCGCCCTCGAATTCCAGCAGGACAAAATTCGTGATCGGCGCGGTCGGCGCGGCGGGGCTGTGAATGAAGATCGCCGCTCGCCCGTCGACCAGGCCCAACGAGAGTCGCCAATCGCTGCGGCCCGCATAGTTGCCGAAATATTGGCCGACCTCGGTCTTGCCGCGCATGCGGGTGCGCCCGACCAGGTCGAGCCGAACGTCCTCGGCGATCATCGCCCGCACGGCGTCGAAATCCCGGGCGTTGAACCGCTCGACATAGGCGCTCAACTGCGCCTCCTCACGCGGCGTCAAGACCGGCGAGGGCTCCTCGGCATCCCGCAGGACAAGGTCTCGCAATCGGCCGCGGCCACGATGCAGCGCCGCCTTGATCGCGGCGAGGCTCAGTCCTGTGACCTCGACGACTTCCCGCAGGGAATAGCCAAGGACGTCCACCAGGATGACGCTGCTTCGCTCGACGGTGCTAAGGCCCATGAAGGTCCGTAAACCGGCGGCTGCGGCTTGGCGCTGGGCGATTTCATCGATGGGATCGAGCGCCATCAGAACCTCCATATCGAGCTGTGACGGGACGCGCGACCGACGACGGAGGAAATCGATCGCCGCGTTGTGGGTGATGCGAAACAGCCAGGCGTCCGGGTGGGCGATCGAAACCAATGGAACATCCGCCGCGTGGGCTCGCATCAGCGCATCTTGCACCACATCCTCGCCATCGATCGCCGAGCCGGTCATCCGGGCGGCGTAGCGCAGCAGCTTTGGCCGCAGCCGGAGCGAAAGCTGATCCAGGGTGAGCGATGGCGGTGCGGTTTGGTTTGTCATGGGTCTCGTCGCGCAGAAGGGCGTCTGCACCTTAGACGCCGGCCGCAACCGAGAGGATTCCGAACCTGTCGGGAATCTTTCTCGCTGCGGACAGCGTCTCTACTGCAGGAGCCGCCACGGCTCGGTTGGAGAGATCGCGATGCGACAGGTGCTGGTTCGCTACAAGGTCAAGGCGGCGCGGGCTTCGGAGAACGAAACCTTCGTCCGCGGTGTGTTTGAGCAACTCGTTCGGGCCTCGCCGCCGGGCTTGCGCTACCGCACATTGATGCTCGAGGACGGGGTGAGCTTCGTCCACATTTTCGAAGCCGACGCCGACGGCAATCCGCTCGCGGACCTGTCAGCGTTCAAGGCCTTCACCGCGGAGATTGGCCAGCGCTGCGACGAACCGCCAGTGTCGACGGCCTTCACCCAGATCGGCGCCTACGGGACCGGCGCGGCCGACCGGCCGCGCCTTGATCGGAGCCCTATGGTGATCCCCCTGGAAATCCTCGGCATTCCCCAATCGAACTTCGTCCGCGCCGTCCGCATGGCCTGCGAGGAGAAGGCCCTGCCCTATGACCTCAAGCCTCTGATGCCGCATACGCCCGAGGTGCTGGCCATCCATCCCCTCGGCAAGGTGCCGGTCCTGCGCCACGGCGACGTGGCTATCGCCGAGACCCGGGCCATCATCGGCTATCTGGACGCCACCTTCCCCCAGACCCCGGTGATCCCCAAGGCGCCGGACGCCGCGGCCCGGACCGAGCAATGGATCTCCATGATCACCACCTCCATCGACCGAGCGTTGGTCCGTGACTACGCGCTCGCCTATTTCCTCCCCACGGGCCCCGACGGCGCCCCTGACCGCCAGGCCATCGAGGCGGCCCTGCCGGAGCTCCAGGCCAAGATCGACGTCCTGGACGCGGCGGTGAGCGGCTCGGACTGCCTGGTGGACGACACCTTCACCTTCGCCGACATGAACCTCATGCCGATCCTCCACGTGATGCTGCTCCTGCCCGAAAGCACCGCGATGATGGCCAAGGCCAAGGCGCTCACCGCCTATTACGAACGCCACGCCACCCGTCCCAGCTTCCGCAACACCGCCCCCCCGGCCAACTGACCGGCGTTCCACCCGCCAGCCAGCCACCCATCCACCGGGGTTGCGCTTCGTTTGGGTACTCAAGGAATCCAGACCCTAGGGCTTGGCGACTTCCGCGTCGCGCACAGGGGTCAACCGACTGGCTTCTAGTTGAGCCTGATCGCTAACCAGCGGCCCCGGCCTTTCGAGTCACGACCTCGAAGGGCCGGGCCCACCGGCGACGCCGCCGACGGCCGGCTGACAGACGACCACCACGACCCCGTTCGACAGGGTCAGCGCGAAGACAAGGTCGGAGCGAGACGTATCCTGCGAGACCTCGAGTCCGTGCCGACGACGTGCGAGGCGATCTCTCAAGGCGTCCCGGGCGCCGCCACCAGGGTCTCCCGCGCCGCCGAGGCGCGAGCGGTCGATCACCCCATTGCGTGAGGGTCCTTCCACTCCGTGTCGTCATGTCAGGAGCGGGCTCTGAGGAGCCCAAGCCGGATAGATCAGGAGGGTCCCGTTGCCGTGTTCGCCGCTTCACCGCCGCACGCTCCTGCAGGGGCTGGCGACCAGCGCCGCGTGGCCCGCCTGGGCCGCCGCCGAGCCTGACGACGGGGAGATCGGCTTCGTCGCGGTTGGCGATTGGGGCCGGCGAGGACAGCGCTCCCAGCGCGAGGTCGCGCGCGCCATGGGGGCGGCCGCGCAGGAGATCACCAGCCGGTTCGTCATATCGGCCGGCGACAACTTCTATCCGGCGGGCGTCCGGTCGGTGGCCGACCCCCATTGGAAAGTCTCGTTCGAGGATGTCTACACCGCGCCGGCCCTGCAAACCGCCTGGTACGCCGCCCTCGGCAACCACGACTATCGCGGCGTCGCCCAGGCCCAGGTCGACTATACGCGCCACAGCCGCCGCTGGCGGATGCCGGACCGCTACTACAAGGTCAGCGCCGCCGCCCTGGGGACGAGCCTCCTTGACCTCTTCGTGATCGACACCTCTCCGCTCGTCGATCGCGACAACTACGACGAGATCTTGCAGCAGCTGGCGCGCGGACACCTGGAACGGCGCGACGGCGCGCGCCAGATCGCATGGCTTGACGATGAACTGCGCCGCTCAACGGCGCCGTGGAAGATCGTGGTCGGCCATCACCCGATCTATTCCGGCGGTCACGGCGATTCCGCCGAATTGGTGGACCAGATCGCGCCACTGCTCGAAGCGCATGGGGTCCAAGTCTATATCAACGGCCACGACCATGACCTGCAGCACATCCGGCGCGGCCGCGTCGACTATGTCTGCGCCGGCGCCGGCGCCGATTCGGCCGCGCATGTGACGCCAGTGGACGGCACCCGCTACTGCGTGTCGCGTCCGGGTTTTGCGATGTTCAGGCTTGATCGGCAAGCGCTGCGGCTGGAGTTTCGCGACCTCACGGGACGGGCGCTCTACCAGGCGCGACTGGAACGCACCGATCACGCCAGAGGTTGAGGCGGCGCTGAGCGCCTGGGCCATCCTTCTCCTGAGCGGCCACGGCAGGGCCGCACCGAAGGCGGCGGCAGGTCCCGATCGCCTAGAGGAGGTCATCCGGCCCGCCGATCAGGCGCGAGCCGTAAGGCGGCAGGACAAATCCGTCGCGCCTCGCCTCTCCGCCGCGGGTGTTGAACAGATTGGTCGCCGAGCGGCCGTCGGGCCAGCTGACCTTTTGGGTGATCACCCCGTCCTGGTGCTGATCGGCCAGCTGCGGAAAGGCGCAGGTCAGGTCGGTCTGGCGCAGCAGGGCGGCCAGCAGGGCCGCGCGCGGCGGCGACAACTCGTCGAGCTTGTCGCTGGTCATCAACACCCCGCCAGACAGGCCCGCGAAAGCCGCCAGGGACCGCACCTGCTCGTCATCGAGGTCGTGGAAGCGATCGCGCAAAAGGATGCAGTCCGGATCGGCCTGCCACAAAAGACCCGAGGCGTGGTTGCGGGTGACCTGGTCGCGAAGCAGGCTTTCGGCCGAATAGTCGCCCTCCCAGCTGACCCCGATGTCGCGGCCGATGCGCATGGCGTCGACCAGCCCGACGCCGGCCCAGAGGGGGCAGCCGCAGCCCAGCCAGAGCGCCTCGCCGATCTCCTCGCGGATCAGGTTGGCCATCCGCCGCCAGATGGCGATGCGCGACAAGCCGGGCTCGTGCCAGACGGCGCGATCGGGTCCGTACTCGGCCCCGCACGACATGAAATCGGTCTTGAAATAGCCCACGCCCCAGGCGCGCCAGGTGCGAAACACCTTACGGATATAGGCCTCGGCGTCGGGGTGGGTGATGTCCAGCGGGTAGTATTCCTCGCTGCGCTTATGCCAGCGAAACTCTCCGTAGAACCTCATGTGCGTCAGGGGCTCGCCCGTCGCCCGCTCGCGCACCACCCAGTCTGGATGCTCGGCGAACAACCGGCTGCGATTGCCGACCATGAACGGCGCGATCCACAGGCCAGGGACGAAGCCGGCCTGGGCGATGTCCTCGACCAGCGGCCCCATCCCGCGCGGGAACTGCGGCTTGACCTGCAGCCAGTCGCCCATTTCGGGCGTGAAGCCGTCGTCGACCAAGAAGACGTCCAAAGGCACCTGATGGCGATCGCGAAAATCACCGGCGGCGGCCAGATGGTCGAGGATCACCGCCTCGTCGATCGCGGCGTAGAGGCTGTACCAGGAGCACCAGCCGGTGATGCGCCGCTGCGGGCGGCGCGGCGCCTGGGGCGCCTCTTGCGCCACCAACCGGTCCCAGGCGCGGCATCCCTCTTCGATCTGCGGGCCGTCGAACAGGGCCAGCGGCTCGGCCGCCAGCCGCCCGTCATGGGCGGCGCGGTCCCACAGGGTCTCGACGTCGAGCGTGAAGGCGGACGGATCGTCGCCGAACGAAAATCGGCTCTGGAAACGGTCATGACGCGTGAAGCCCAAGATCACCACGCCCTTCGCCTGGCCCGGCAGCAGGGCGGTGAAGGCGAAGCCAAGGCGCGGCGAGCGCGCCGGCGCCGGGTCGACGAGCGGCTCTCCTGGCGTGACCAGAAAACTTCCGTCCCAGCTTTGATAGCCGTTGCGCAAATAGCGCGACACGCCGTCGACGGCGGCGAACCGCAGTCCCAGGCTGTCGACCGGGCGGTTCGGCGCCAGCCCCTCCAAGGACAGCTCCAGCCGCAGGCCCTCGTCGGCCTGAGCGATCGCCAGGGTCATGCGCGCCCCGGCCAGGTCGCCGCCCAGACGCCAGACGATAGCGTCGGCGCTCACCTGGCGCTCGGCGACGGGGACCGGCGCGCCGTCCAGCAGCGGCGCGATGGCCGCCAACCGCACGGCGCGCCCGAAAAACGCCACGCCCTGCGGATCAAAACGCATCGGACAGCCTGATTTCGCGCCGCTCGTCGGCCGAGCGGCGAGCGGCCAGGGCCAGGCGCACACCGGCCTCGCCCTCGGCCAGCGGCGCGGCCGGCGGGCGGCCCTCGCCGATCGCGGCGGCCAGGTCGGCCAGCTGGGCCACGAACGGATCGGTCTTGCCCGCGACGATCTCTTCGACGACGTCCGGAGCGGTGGCGGTCAGCACCGCGGTGTTCCAGTCCTCGAACTGGCCGGTGCAGCGTTCGGCGACGAGGCGCCATTCCTTGGCCCAGCGGCCTGGAATGGCCGCGTTGCTGGCGTGGAGATTGGCGATGCGGCCGTCGTCCCAGCCAAAGACGATGACCGAGACGTCCTCGACGTCGTAGCCCGGCGTCTGGCCGTGGAAGAGATTGGCGGCCCGCGCATAGACGGTGTCGGGCTCGCCCATGAACACCCGCACCAGATCGATCAGGTGGATGACCTGTTCGAGCATCTGCCCGCCGGACTTGGCCCGCTCGCGCCACCACGGCGCGTGCAAGGCGTTGCAATGATAGCTGCCGGCGAACAGGCCCACCGGCCCGGTCTGGCCGGCCGCCGCCATCCGCCGCCAGCGCTCCACCGCGTCGCCGAAGCGGTACATGAAGCCGACCGAGGCGACGACGCCGGAGGCGGCGACCGCCGCCGTCATGCTCCTGGCGCCGGCCAGGTCCAGGGCGATGGGCTTTTCGACCAGAAGGTGGACGCCGCGGGCGGCGGCGGCCTCGACCTGGCCCTGGCGCGCCGCGGGCGGCGTCGCCACGATCAGCAGATCGAGCGCCGCCTCGTCCAGCATGGTCTCGAAGCGGGTGAAGGGCGCGGCGCCGTGGGCGGCGGCGAAGGCGGCGGTGGCCGCCGCGTCACGGCCGCAACAGGCCACCAGCGTCAGGTCCCGCGGCAGCGCCTCGAGGGCGGCGACATGACGCGCGCCGATGCCGCCGCAACCCAGCAGGCCGACACGCAGGCGGCTCACGGCTGATCCTCGAACGACAGCACGGCCTGCAACAGGCCCGGCTCGCCCGCGTCGAGCCGGGCGAAAAGCTCGGGCGCCGCCGCGAACGGCGCGGCGTGGGTGATCAGCGGGATCAACGACAGCACCCCCTCGTGCTGCAGGCGCACGGCGGTCTGCCATAGCCGCAGCTTGGACCAGCGATAGCTGGCCTCCGGGGCGACGCCGGAGATCTGCGAACAGATCAGCTGCACGCGATTGTGGTGGAATTCTTCGCCCAGGCGCAGCCCGGCCGCTTCGCCCTGGATGAACCCCATGACCACGACCCGCGCCGAATAGGCCACCGCGCGAATGGCCTCGGCCAGGGCGGGCGCGGCCCCCGACACCTCGATGCAGACGTCCGCGCCCTTGCCGCCGGTGGCGGCCTTGATGGCTTGGGCCGGGCCGTCGGCGGAATCGAGCACCTGCGCCGCGCCATGAGTCAAGGCGACGGCGCGGCGATGCGGATCGGGATCGACGCCGATGACGCGCGCTCCGGAGGCCTTGGCCGCCTGGACGACGATCTGGCCCGCCACCCCTAGGCCAAACACCGCCACCACGTCGCCCAGACGGATCTGGGCGTCGTGCACGCCGTTGAGGGCCACCGCGCCGATATGGGAAAAGACCCCGATCCTTGGGTCGGCCCCCTCGGGCATCTTGCGCTCGCGCGCATAGTCGGCGGAGGCCAGGTGATGGGTGCGATGGCCCCAGGCGCCAAACACCCTTTGGCCGACGAAAAGATCGTCGACGCCAGCGCCGATCTCGACGATCTCGCCGACCTCCTCATAACCCAGATTGCGGACCGGATAGGGCCAGCTGGGCGCTTCGGCGGCGAGGAACAAGCGCGAGGCCTCGTCGAACCGGCGGTGCATGAAGGGGTTGGTGGCGCGGTATTGCGACAGCTCGGTGCCGGCGCTGACCCCCGAATAGAGCGTGCGGATCGCCACCTCTCCTTCTCCCGGCCGCGTCGCGTCCAGGGGATCGAAGGCCAGGTGGCGCGGCGCGGCGAGGATCAGGGCGGACGGCGTCATGGCGAAAAGATCCCTCAGGCGTGGTCGAGGATGGCGCGGCGGGTCGGCCCGCGGCTGACCAGCAGCAGCAGGACGGCGAGGAAATAGAGGCCCGCCGCCGAGGTCATGGCCGCGGCCATGCCGAACACTTCGCCCATCTGAGCGACGAACAACGGCGCTATGCCCGCGCCGACGAAGCCGCACATCGTCATCAGCCCGACGGCCGTGGCCCGCGCCTGCGGCGGCACCACGTCGTGCATCGCCGCATAGATGCAGCCGTCGAACAGGCCCTTGCCGGCGCTGGAGGCCAGCAGAACCAGTCCCACCATGCCCGCCGACTTGGCCGCCAGCAGCGGCAGCAGCAGCACGCCAGCCAAGCCAACGCCGATGGCCAGGGTGTAGAAGCGGCCGATCTTGCTGCGGGCCGCCAGATAGTCGGCCAGCAGGCCGCCAAGCGGCACGCTCAGGAAGCCGGCGATATTGATCGTCGCCGAGCCCCAGAGCGCCGAGGCCGCCAGATTGATGCCGAGCATGTCGTGCACGAAGGTCGGCGCCCAGACGGTGACCCCGTTGGAGGCGGCGTTGGCCAGGAAGAACACGCCGCACAGGATCAAGGCCGGCTTGATCGCCAGGACGGTGCGCAAGGGCTTGGCGTCGGGCTGCTGGGCGCGCTGGGCCTGGCGGCCCGGGGAGTCGCGCAAGAAGCGCAACAGCAGCAGCGCCACGCCCGCGCCCAGGATCGCGAAGATCAGGAACGGCGCGCGCCAGCCGAAACGATCGGCGATGAAGCCGGCGGCCAGCGAGCCCAGGCCCGCGCCGGCGAACACCCCGGTCTGGTGCAGCGACAGCGCCCGGCTGCGGGTCTTGCTGGGATGCCAATCGCTGATCAAGGCCGTGGCGCTGGGATAGTAGGTGGCCTCGCCGGCGGCGACGAAGGCGCGCATGCCGATCAGCATGGCGAACCCGGTGGCGAAGGTGACGAGGCCGGTGGCGATGCTCCAAAACACCAGGCCCCAGAGAATGACCTGCGAGCGCTGGATCTTGTCGCCCAGCCGGCTGGTGATGAAGGCGGCCACCGCATAGACCCAGAAGAACACCGAGGTGACCAGGGCCAGGCCCGTGGCGCTGAGATGAAACTCCTCGCGGATCTGCGGCATCACCGCCACCAGGATCGAGCGGTCCGCCGAATTGAGGAAGGCGCAGAGCCACAGCAGACCAACGAGCAGCCAGGGATAGGCCTTCAGGCTCGTCGTCCGACCGGCCGCGGCCGTGTTGATGCTCATCGTCTTTCCTTCCCAAGGGCGGCTTGGCCGCTCCATCTTGTTGGTCGCCGGCCGCTTAGCCGCCCTCGTCGCCCCCGGCCACGTCCACCAGGATGACCCGGAAATCATTGACGTTGGTCCGGGTCGGACCGGTCACCACCAGATCGCCCAGGCCCGCGAAGAAGGCGTAGGCGTTGTTGGTCTTCAGATGCTCGGCCGGGTCGAGCCCCGCGCGCGCGGCCCGCTCCAGGGTGTCGGGCAAGACCATGGCTCCGGCCGCGTCATCGGTGCCGTCGATGCCGTCGGTGTCACAGGCCAGGGCGAAGATCCCCGGCGCGCCCTGCAGGGCGATGGCCAGACCCAGGAGATATTCCAGGTTTCGGCCGCCGCGGCCGGCCTTGTTGACGACGGTGACCGTGGTCTCGCCGCCGGAGATGATCGCCCGCCGCGCGCCGTCGGCCGACAGCCGCCGGGCCAGGGCCGCGTGACTGGCCCCCAGGTGGCGCGCCTCGGCCTGCAGCTGATCGCCCAGGCCGGTGACCACATAGCCCAGGGCCTGGGCCCGTTGGCTGGCGGCGGCCAGGGCGTCGCGCGCCCGAGCGATGATCAAGGTCTCGGCGCCGGCCAGCCCCAGGCTGTCGCCGGCCGGCGTCTCGTTGGCCGGATCGGCCAGGGCGGCGGCGACGCTGCCTGGCAAGGCGATGGCGTAGCGGCCGACGATCTCGCGGGCCATGTCCAAGGTGGTGGCGTCGGCCACGGTCGGCCCCGAGGAGACGAAGGACGGATCGTCGCCCGGCACGTCGGAGATGATCAAGGTGGTGACCTTGGCGGGGCCGGCGGCCAGGGCCAACCGGCCACCCTTGACCCGCGAGATGTGCTTTCGCACGCAGTTGATCTCGCCGATCGTCGCGCCCGACTGCAACAACGCCCGCGTCACCGCCTGCTTGTCCTCCAGGCTGACGCCGGCGGTGGGGGCGGCCATCAAGGCCGACCCGCCGCCCGAGAGCAGGACGAGCAGATGATCGTGCGCCGTCAGGCCGGTGGCGATGTCCAAGGCGCGCTGGGCGGCGCGAAGGCTATTGGCGTCCGGCACCGGATGGCCAGCCTCGATGACGTCGAACTCGGCCAGGACGGGCCCCGCCTCCAGGTGCCCGTAGCGTGTCACCACCAGGCCCGACACCGGGCCGCCGATCCGCTCGACGGCGATGCGCGTCATGGCGTCGGCCGCCTTGCCGACCGCCAGCAGCACGGTGCGGCCGCGAGAGGCGACCGGCAAGTGGCGCGGCATCGCCACGCGGGCCGAGACCGCGTCGACGGCCGTGGAGAACAGGTCCAGCAAGGTCGCCCGCGACGTCAGCGATCGTTCGTCGACGCCGCTCTTGGCGCGCTTCAGTTCCAAATCGCTCACCTGGCCGTCCCACCCTTATTTGTCGCCACGCTGCCCGCAACCTCACCGGCCGCATAGTGTCGAAATATGGAACCTTGCGTGCCGCCTGTGGCAACGACGCCGTCAACCGATCTCCCAAGACAGCCGCCGTCGCAGCCGTTCGACCATGAAGTCGATCAGGGCCCGCACGCGGGTCGGAAGGGTCTTGGGGTCGGTGAACACCGCGTGGAAGGTGACGTCTTCGGTCTTCCATCCCGGCAAGGTCTCCACCAGCCGGCCCTCGGCCAGATCGTGCTTGCACAGGAAGGCCGGCAGATTGGCGATCCCCAGACCGGCCAGGACCGCCTCGCGCAGCAAGACCAGATCGTTGCACACCAATCTTGGGCTGAAGGAGACGGCGACCTCGTGACGCCCGTCGCTCAGCAACCAGCGGTAGTTGCGGTCGACCAGTCCGGCGGCGAGCAAGTCGAACCGCGTCAATTCGGCGTGGCTTTGGGGCACGCCCTTGCGCTCGAAATAGGTCGGCGCGCCAAAGGCCCCGGACTCGCTGGTCCCCAGCCGCACGGCGAACAGGCCCGAATCCGCCAGCGGCCCGACGCAGACCGCCAGGTCGAAGCCCTCGCGCAACAGACTGGCCGGATCGTCGGACAGGGCGGTGATCACCCGCAAGTCCGGATAGAGCTCGAGAAATTCGGCCAGCAGGGACGGCGCCAGGATCTGGCCCAGGGCGGGGGGCAAGGCCAGGCGCACCAGGCCCTGCGGACGCCGCTGCTGGCTTTGCAAGGCGCGTTCGCCGTCGCGCAGCACGCCCAGACTGCGCAGGCAGTATTCGAAGAACAACGCCCCGTCCGGGGTGACGGTCACCGAGCGGCTGGAGCGCAGCAGCAGTTGCGAGCCCAGATGCGCCTCCAGCCGCGAGATACGGCGGCTGACCGTCGACTTGGGCATGCCCAGCAGTTCGCCCGCCCGGGTCAGACTTTCGACCTCGACCACCTTGGTGAAGACGAGTAGGTCACTGAAGTCGAGCATGCCGGTCCGTTTCGCCCCCGCTTTCGACGCAGCCTAGGACCAAGGTTGCCAAAACCGCAACGCACTGTTCCGATTAATCGGACTTCCCGTCATCCGGCGTCGAGACACACCCTAGCGACATAACGGGGGTTTTCGGAACGGCCCAACCGTCCCGCCCCTGACATCACGAGGCCGTAACGGCCCATCACCCTAGGGGGGTAAGCATGACCACGCCCAAAGTGCGCGCCAACAGCTTGCGCATTCAGTTGCTTTCGGCTGCGGCGCTCGTTTGGCTTCCGGGCCTGGCCCAGGCCCAGACGAGCCAGCCGGCCAAGCCGGCCGCGCCGGTCAGCGCCGAGGTCTCCGAGATCGAAGCGATCATCGTCACCGGCACCAGCGTCGCCCGGATGGCGGAGAACACGCCGCTGGCGGTGACGGCCCTGGGCGAGTCGCGGCTGGCCAAGCTGACCGCCAGCAGCCAGGCCGACATCCTCAACTCGGTGCCAACCATCAAGGCCGATGGCGGCGGGGGCGAAGTGGCCGCCAACGTCTTCGTCAAGGGCCTGCCGTCAGGCGGCCAGTACCAGTTCACGCCGCTGGAATATGACGGCATCCCCGTGCTCAGCACCTTTGGCCTCAACTCTTCGGCCTTCGACGTCTACTACCGCAACGACCTGGGCCTGGAGCGCCTCGAATTCGTGCGCGGCGGAGTGTCCAACCTGTTTGGCCCTGGTTCGGTGGCGGGTCTGATCAACTACATCTCCAAGACCGGCTCGGCCCAGCCCGAAGGCGTCGCCCAGCTCGAGGTGGCCCAGAAGGATCGCGTCCGGGCGGACCTGGCCATGAGCGGCCCGCTGGCCCCCAACCTCTATTACGCGGTGTCGGGCTGGTACCGCTCCGACCAGGGCCCGGTGCGCACCGACCTCGACACCAAGGGCTTCCAGCTGCGCGGCAATCTCAAATACCAATTCCCCGATCAGTCGGGTTCGGTGACCGTCTATGGCCAGTACATCGACGACCAGGCGCAATTCTATCTGCCCATCCCCCTGGACGGCGCGTCGCGCAATCGCATCGCGGGCAATGACGGCCACAAGGTCTATTCGGTCCAAACCAACGCCGTCAGCGGCCTGGGTTTCCAGACCCCGGACGGGCGGTTCACGACCGACATCACCGACGGCGTCACCGCCAAGGGCGGCGCGCTGGCCGTCGCCTTCGACAAGGATTTCGGTGGCGGCTGGGGGGCCAACGGCCGCATCAAATATTCCGACTACCGCCACAAGTTTGGTCTGTGGTCGGATGGTGACGGGCAGATCAACGTCCCCGAGACGCTGCAGAGCTTCTTGACCAACCGCAACCGCGGCAGCCTCGCCAACGCCACCTTCACCTATGTCGGCGGCGCGGCGGTCGCGGCCAACGCCCTGTTGTTCGCCAACCGCTTCACCGACCGCGATCGCCCGGTGACCGACGTCACCGCCGAACTCAACCTGACCAAGACGATAAGCCTTGGCGGCGCCGAGCACGCCTTCACGCTCGGCGGCTTCTACGCCGACGCCGACGCGCGCGACGTCAACGTCACCACCACCTATCTGGCGGCGTTCAACAACACGCCGCAACTGGTCAACCTCGTCGTCCGCGATCCGGTCACCAACGTCTCGACCATCGTCTCCCAGGGCGGCCTGCTCAACGCCGGGGCCGGCTATGTCAACAACCACCACCAGGCCAAGCGCCAGGCGATCTATTTCGCCGACCAGATCGAGGCCGGCCGCCTCGTCCTGGACCTTGGCGGCCGCATCGAGAAGATCGATGGCGACATCAGCCGCGAACGCACGGCCACCGTCGTCACCGACGCCACCACGCCCAACCTGGCCCCGGCCCTGCGCGACGTGATCTGGGGTAACGACACCTTCCAGACGGCCAAGGTCGACACCAGCGAATGGGCGGCCGCGGCCGGGGCCCTCTACAAGCTCACCGACAATCTCAACCTCTACGCCAACGGCTCGCGTGGCTATTTCTTCCCGGAGGTCCGGGCGGTGACCTTCAATGCGGCCAACATGCCCTCGTCCTACGAGGCCGAGATCATCAAGCAGGCGGAGGTGGGGGTGAAGTACCACGCCGGCCGGTTCTCCGGCACCTTAGCGGCGCTCTACACCAAGCTGACCAATCGTCGCCAGATCCTGTTCGTCAACGACGGGGCCGGCGGCTTCACCGAGCGGGTCAACATCGTCGCCACCAAGTCCACGGGCCTGGAGGCGACCTTCGACTTCGATCTGATGCAAAACCTGAAGTTCAGCGGCAACGCCACCTTGCAGGATCACAAGTACACCGCCTTCGACACGACGCCGGCCAATATCGGCCACAAACTCGAGCGCCAGCCCGACGTGCTCTACAACGCCGGCCTCTATTACGACGACGGCCGGCTGGATGCGTCGCTGTTCACCAACTACACCGGCGAGAACTACACCGCCGCCAACAACGCCATAAAGCTCGACAGCTTCAACGTCGTCAGCCTGGACGCCGGCTACAGGTTCGCGTTCGAAAACGGCCGCGACGTCCGGTTGGGGATCAACGTCTTCAATCTCCTCGACACCGACGCGACCACCGAGGGCTCGCCGCGTCAGGATTCGGCCCAGACCACCGGCGGCGCCTATTTCGTCGGCCGCCCGGTGCTGCCGCGCCGCGTCACCGCCCGCCTGACCATGCGCTTCTGATCCCTGCTTCTCCCCGACTGCGGGCGGGCGCCCAACGGCGTCCGCCCTGTCTTTTTCGAACAATCGAGCAAACGGCCCATGTCAAACCCTTCGACGGACAGCCTCGACCAGCAGGCGCGCGACATCCTGATCGGCAACGACCGCGGCGGCTACACCGTCCCCAACGGACGGGTCTATCCGTTCCAGTGGAATTGGGATTCCGCCTTCGTCGCGCTTGGCTTCGCCACCTTCGACCCCGACCGGGCCTGGCGCGAGGTCGAGACGCTGTTCGCGGCCCAATGGCCTGACGGCTTCTTGCCGCATATCGTCTTCTGGAAGGAGGACGCCGGCTATTTTCCCGGACCGCAGGTCTGGGCCTCGGGCCGTACGCCCCCGACCTCGGGCATCACCCAGCCGCCGGTGGCCGCCAGCGTCGTGCGCCAACTATGGGAGGGCGCCGACCAGGTCGCCTTTCGTCCAAGGCTGGAGGCGCTCTTTCCCAAGCTCCTGGCCTGGCATCGCTGGTTCCATCGGTTTCGCGACCCTCAGAAGAAGGGCGTCGTGGTCGCCATGCATCCGTGGGAGACCGGGCGCGACAATTCCGCCGAATGGGACGCTCCCGCCTCGGCCGTGGATGTCTCCCAGGTCGGCGCGTACCAGCGCCGCGACACCAGCCACCTCGACCAGAGCATGCGTCCCACCAAGCTGGACTATGATCGCTACCTGGCGCTGGTCCAATACGGCCGCGCCACGGGCTGGAACCACCAGACCATCACCGACACCAACCCCTTCCGCGTCGCCGACGTCGGCATGACCATGATCCTGCTGCGGGCCAATCACGATCTGCTGGCGCTGGCCCAAGCGCTCGGCCGCCGGGTCGAGGCCGAAGAAATCCAGACCTGGCTGGACCTGGCGCCGGCGGCCGGCGACTATCTTTGGGACGAGCGCCTCAACGCCTATGGCTCGCGCGACCTGATCACGGGCCAGGCTTGCGGCGCTCTGACCAGCGCCTCGTTCCTCGCCTTCTATGGCCGGGTGCGCCATCCCGTGCGCGATCGCGCCATGCTCGCCCATGCCGAGCGGATCGCCGGTCGGGTCGGGCGCATGGTGCCGAGCCTCGATCCCGACGACCCGCGGTTCGAGCCGATGCGCTATTGGCGCGGTCCGGTCTGGGCGGTCGTCAACTATCTGGTGGGGACGGGTCTGGCCGATGCGGGCCAGGCCGACTGGGCCGAGAAGATCCGTCGCGACACCGGCGAGCTGATCGCCACCACCGGCTTCCACGAGGCCTATGATCCGCTGACCTCGGCCCCGAGCGGCGGCGACGACTTCTCGTGGACGGCCGCCATCTGGCTGCACTGGGCCAGACGCTAGGGTGTGGTCCCGAAATGAGATGGTGCGGGTTGATCTTGAAGATTGACGGGTCTTTGGTCCAAGCGTCGCAGATGACCTGATAGAGCCTTCGCCATCGCAGGGCCTTGAGGGGCTTTGGCCAAGCTGTAGGCGGCGACGCGGCCTTCGTCAGCTGTGTCCCGCGACCGTTGATGCGATGTGCGGCCGGCGCCAATCCCCTTACGGCGGTTGTGTCCGCGCGAGGCAGTCGAAATATGGTTTCTGATGCCTGAGGGAGCCGGCGCGATCACGTCGATGGTTGCGCGAAGGCCCTTTAGTTGCGCGACGCCCCTTCCATAGTTGCGCATTGACAGGAATAGTTGCGCGGTTCAGCCTTCGCGCAACTATAGGACCGACCATGGCGCGACCAATCCCCGACCGTGATCTCGCCGCCATCCTCGACGCGGTGGCGCGCCATCCCGAGGGCGCGTCGGCGCGCCGGATCGAGGAAGCTCTGGGCGGCGAAGGACCACGGCGGACGCTGCAATATCGCCTCCGCAGTTTGGTCGACGATGGGCGGCTGGACCTGATCGGCGCCGGCCAGGCCGCCCGTTATCGACTTCCCGGCCCTAACGCTTCGGCGGCGCCGCCCTCTGACGAAACGACAAACATCGTCCCGCTCTCCGCTGGCGGCGAGGAGGTCAGGCCCTATGTGCGTCAACCGGTCGAGGCTCGCCGGCCGGCCGGCTACGACCGCGCCTTCCTCGACCGCTATCGCCCGAACGAAACCTTCTATCTGGGCCAGGTGGACCGCGACCGGCTATCGACGATCGGCCGACCTCAGATCGAGGCGGCGCCGGCCGGCACCTACGCAAAGCAAATCCTCAGCCGTTTGCTGATCGACCTAGCCTGGAACTCAAGCCGGTTGGAGGGCAACACCTACTCGCTGCTCGACACCCGACGGCTTCTGGATTTCGGCGAGGAAGCCGAAGGGCGCGCGCATCGTGAAGCGCAGATGATCCTCAATCACAAGGACGCCATCGAATTCCTGGTGGCGACCGCCGACGAGATCGGCTTCAACCGCCACACGATCCTGAATCTGCACGCCCTACTGGCCAACAACCTGCTGCCCGACCCCTCCGCCGTCGGCCGTCTGCGCCATATCGCCGTCGGCATCGAGCGCTCGACCTTCCACCCGCTCGAGGTCCCTCAGCTCATCGCCGAATGTTTCGACCAGCTGCTGGCGACGGCGGCGGCTATCGAAGATCCGTTCGAGCAGGCCTTCTTCGTGATGGTGCAGCTTCCCTACCTGCAGCCGTTTGACGATGTAAACAAACGCGTGTCGCGACTGGCGGCCAACATTCCGCTGATCAAGGCCAATCTGTCGCCGCTGTCGTTCACCGACGTGCCGGGCGACCTCTACAGCCAGGCGACGCTGGGGGTCTATGAGCTAAACCGCGTCGACCTGCTCCGGGACGTCTTCCTGTGGGCCTATGAGCGCTCGGCTGCGCGCTACGTCGCCGTCCGTCAGTCGCTCGGCGAACCCGATCCGTTCCGGCTCAAGTATCGCGACGCCCTGCGCGAGGTGGTCGGCGAGGTCGTGCGCGGCGCGATGGGGCGCAAGGCCGCCAGCCCTCATATCCGCGACAGGGCCGCGGCGATCCCGGCCACCGACCAGGAGAAGTTCGTGGAGATCGCCGAAACCGAAGTGCTGGGACTCCACGATGGCAACTTCGCCCGCTACCAAATCCGGCCCGCCGAGTTCGCAGCCTGGCGGATGGCCTGGGAGGCGGGCCGATGATCGCGCCGACGCTCTTGCGTCCGCAGAAGACCCGTCAATCTTCAAGATCAGCCCCACCCCCTCATTTCGGGACCACACCCTTAGGGTCTGGCCCCCGGTCCGGAGCGATAGGGCGCGACGGTCCGGCTGGCCGCCACCCCTAGGCGCGGATCGTCGTCGACATAACGCACCGCGGTGATCGGCCCGGGCGCGCGCCCCGCCTCCACCCAGCTTTCCAAGGCGCGCCGAATGTCGTGTTCGGGATCGTCGCGCGCCGCCGGCGCGGCCGGCGCCTGACCAAAGGCGGCCGGGCTCGTCCCGCCCTGGCAATGCAACATTCCTGGGATCAGGTAGAGCCGCGCGAAATCGGGCGCGCCCAGGCGCTGGTAAT
>JAQGIN010000242.1 GCA_028291125.1 Caulobacter sp. | reverse complement strand
GATCCATTTGGGCAGGCCGCCGTCCAGCACGACCACGTCCTCATGGCCCATGGCCCGGAACGCCCACCACACCCGGGCGGCGGGCAGGATGCCGGTGGAGTCGTAGACGACGATCCGCGCGCCGTCGCCCAGGCCCAGCTTGCGCACCCGTGAGGCGAACTTGATGGCGCTGGGCATCATGTGCGGCAGGTCGCTGGTCTCGTCGGAAATGTCGTCGATGTCGAAGAACACCGCCCCCGGGATGTGGGCTTCGGCGTACTCGACCTTTGGATCGCGCGGCGTGCCGGGCATGAACCAGCTGGCGTCGACCACCCGCACGTCCGGCGCCTCCAGGTGCTCTTGCAGCCAGGCGGTCGAGACGAGCGGGTCTTGGGTCATGGTCAACTCTTACAGCCAGGGCGGCGTCGGCAGGCCGCGTTCGGCCAGGAACGCGGGATTGAACAGCTTGCTCTGATAGCGCGAACCGTGGTCGCACAAAATGGTCACGATGGTATGGCCCGGACCGAGATCGCGGGCCAGGCGCACGGCCCCGGCGACATTGATCCCCGACGAGCCGCCCAGGCACAGGCCCTCGTGTTCGACCAGGTCGAACACCTGGACCAGCATCTCCTCGTCGCTGATCCGGTAGGGGTGGTCGATGACCAGGCCCTCGAGATTGGCGGTGATCCGCCCCTGGCCGATGCCCTCGCTGATCGAGGTTCCCTCCGACTTCAGCTCGCCATCGGCGTACCAGCTGTAGAGGGCGGCGCCGTGGGGGTCGGCCAGGCCGATCTTCACGCCGGGCTTGCGCTCGCGCAGGACGGCGGCGACGCCGGCCAGGGTGCCGCCCGAGCCGACCGCGCAGACGAAGCCGTCGACGGCGCCGTCGGTCTGCGCCCAGATCTCCGGGCCGGTGGTCTGGTAGTGAGCCTCGCGGTTGGCGACATTGTCGAACTGGTTGGCCCAGACCACGCCGTTCGGCTCGGTCTTGGCCAGTTCCTCGGCCAGGGTCCCGGAGTAGCGGACATAGTTGGCGGGATTGGCGTAGGGGACGGCGTCGACCTCGACCAGCTCGGCCCCGAGCAGGCGGATGGCGTCCTTCTTCTCCTGGCTCTGGGTGCGCGGGATGACGATGGTGGTCTTGTAGCCCAGGGCCGAGGCGACCATGGCCAGGCCAATGCCGGTGTTGCCGGCCGTGCCCTCGACGATGCGGCCGCCGGGGCGCAAGACGCCGCGGGCCTCGGCGTCGCGGATTATGTGCAGGGCGGCGCGATCCTTCACCGACTGGCCGGGATTCATGAACTCGGCCTTGCCGAGGATCTCGCAGCCGGTCGCCTCGCTGGCGCGGCGCAGGCGGATCAGCGGCGTGTCGCCAATGGCGTCGAGGACGCTGGCTTTGACGGTCATGAGCCTAGGGTCCTGCGCGGCCTCGAATGCGAGCCGCCTGTAAATCGTGATGCGTGGCCCTGGCGCAAGCCCAGTTTTGCTGAAGGCGGTTGTCAGACGATCCGTTGGGTGATGATCACGTTGAGCAGGGCCAGCTGGTCCTCGACCGAGGCCGCCGCGCACCAGGCCCCGTGCAGGCCATCGACCTCGACCAGGTCGTTCTCGATGGCGTCGATCATGACGCCCTCGGCCACGGCGTGCGAGATCTGGCCCAGCAGCTCGTTGTCGCATAGCTCCTTGCACCAGGCGGCGACGGCGTCCTGCGGCGTGTCGGCGTCGAACTGCGAGATGTAGGTGCCGCCGTGGAAGTCCAGGACCAGGGTGTAGAGGTTCACCGCGACGCTCCGCAAAGCCCCAGTAGGAACCCGCCCTAGGCGCGTGACAACCCCAGCTGGATGACGTTGGTCCGTTCGCTGCGAAAACCCGCCTCGCAATAGCTGAGATAGAACCGCCACAGCCGGCGGAAGCGCTCGTCGAAGCCCAGCTTGCGGATGTCGTCCCAGGCGGCCTCGAACCGCCGCGCCCATTCGGCCAGGGTCTCGGCGTAGTCCTGGCCAAACCGCGCGACCTCGCGCCAGGCCAGGCCGGCCCGCTCGACCTCCTGGCGTAGCCGGGTCTCGCTGGGCAGCATGCCGCCCGGGAAGATGTAGCGCTGGATGAAGTCGGCGCGGCTGCGATAGTGCTCGAACAGGGCGTCGCGGATGGTGATGATCTGCAGTCCGGCCCGGCCGCCGGGGGCCAGAACCTCGTGGATCTTGCCGAAATAGCTCGGCCAATAGGCCTCGCCCACCGCCTCGAACATCTCGATCGAGGCGACGCGGTCGAAGCGGCCGCGCACGTCGCGATAGTCGATCAGCTGGATGTCGGCCTTGTCGGCCAGGCCCAGCTTGAACAGCCGCTGCTTGGCGAAGTCGTGCTGAGCCTTGGAGATGGTGATGGCGGTGACCTTGGCCCCAACCTCCTTGGCGGCGAACTCGGCGAAGCCGCCCCAGCCGCAACCGATCTCCAGCACGTGGTGCTCGGGAGCCAGGCCCAGGGTCGCGGCCAGGGCCGCGTACTTGGCGCGCTGGGCGTCGCTCAACGCCTGACCGGCCGCCTCGTAGCGGGCCGAGGAATAGGTCATGCTCGGGTCGAGCCAGCGCGAATAGAAGGTGTTGCCCAGGTCGTAATGGGCGTGGATGTTCTTCTTCGAGCCTTCGCGGCTGTTCTTGCGCCCCAGGTGGCGGACGACGTTGATCAGCCGCATCAAGGGATTGCCGTCGACCAGGGCGGTCAGCCGGTCGAAGTTCAGCGAGCAGGCCTCCAGCACCGCCGACAGGTCGGGGGTGTCCCACTCGCCGGCCATGAAGCCCTCGGCGAAGCCGATGTCGCCCGAGGCCAGGGCCCGGCGGATGAAGCGGTAGTCGCGGATCTGGATCACCGCCTCGGGCCCGGGGGCCTCGCCGGCGATGCGCAGCGCCTTGCCGGACGGCAGGATGAAGGTCAGCGACCCGAAGGCCCAGTTCTGGGTCGCCACCCGCACCGCGGCGCGGAAGGCGGCCGGCGACCGTCGGACGTCCGGATCCTGCAACAGCGTGGGGAACGTGTCGGTCATTGGCGGTCCCATCCGTCTTCCGGAGGATTAATACCCGTCCGCGCCGAGCCGTAAATGCCGCTTGGCTCGCGGATCGCCCTTGTGCCGTTTCCGTCTAGAGGCCACTTCTGGGGCGCTCGCAGTCCTCGATCGTCGGAAACCAAGCCCTTGAGTCAGTCACAAGCCGTCGCGCCCAACGCCGTCGTCGAAATCCGCACGCCAAACGGCGCGCCGGTGCGCGTCGGCAATGGCGAGAAGCTGTCGATCATCGCCGGCCCGTGCCAGATGGAGAGCCGCCAGCACGCGCTGGAGACCGCCCACGCCCTGCGCGAAATGGCCGACCGCTTGGGCGTCGGCCTGATCTACAAGACCTCCTACGACAAGGCCAACCGCACCTCGGCCAACGCCCAGCGCGGCATCGGCCTGCACGACAGCCTGCCGATCTTCCAGGAGATCCGCGAGGTCACCGGCCTGCCCACCCTGACCGACGTCCACGAGATCAGCCACTGCGCCATCGTCGCGCAGGCCGTCGACGTCATCCAGATCCCGGCCTTCCTCTGCCGCCAGACCGACCTGCTCTTGGCCGCCGCCGCCACCGGCCGGGCGATCAACATCAAGAAGGGCCAGTTCCTGGCCCCCTGGGACATGAAGAACGTCGTCGCCAAGATCACCGGGGCCGGCAATCCCAATGTCATGGCCTGCGAGCGCGGCGTGTCGTTCGGCTACAACACCCTGGTCTCGGACATGCGCAGCCTGCCGATCATGAAGGAGATCGGCTGCCCGGTGGTGTTCGACGCCACCCACAGCGTGCAACAGCCGGGCGGGCAGGGGACCAGCTCCGGCGGCCAGCGCGAGTTCGTGCCGGTTCTGGCCCGCGCCGCCGTCGCCGTCGGCGTCGCCTGCGTGTTCATCGAGACCCATCCCGATCCCGACAACGCCCCGTCCGACGGCCCCAACATGGTGCCGATGAACCAGTTCGAAGCCCTGGTCGCCGACCTGCTGGCCTTCGACGCCCTCGCCAAGCGCGCCGCCTAGGACTTCGATCATGGCTCGACGAACCATCCTGGTCACCGGCGGGGCCGGCTTCATCGGCTCGAACATCGTCGCCCAGCTGGCCGAGGACCCGTCGCTCGACGTGGTGGTCTGCGATCGGCTGCGCGACGCCAAGTCGGGCAAGTGGCGCAACCTGGCCAAGCACCCGATCGCCGACTTCATCGCTCCCGAGGCCCTGTTCGACTGGCTGGCCGTCCGCGGCGAGGACGTCGAGCTGATCGTCCACATGGGGGCGGTGTCCTCGACCACCGAGCCCGACGCCGACAAGATCATCCACGCCAATTTCAGCCTGTCGCGCGACCTGTGGCGCTGGGCGACCGAGCACCAGCGCCGGCTGATCTACGCCTCGTCGGCCGCCACCTATGGCGACGGCCTGAACGGCTTCGACGGCAAGGACGACATCGAGTCGCTCAAGGCCCTGCGGCCGCTGAACGCCTATGGCTGGTCCAAGGCGCTGTTCGACCTGTTCGCCGCCCGCGAGGCGGCCCGCGGCCGCGCTCCGACCCAATGGGTGGGGCTGAAGTTCTTCAACGTCTACGGCCCCAACGAGGAGCACAAGGGCGGCATGAAGTCGGTGGCCGCCCAGATCTGGCCCAAGGTCGAGGCCGGCGAGACGGTGCGCCTGTTCAAGTCGCACAATCCCGACTATCCGGACGGCGGCCAGCTGCGCGACTTCGTCTATGTGCGCGACGTCGCCGACATCGTCATCTGGCTGGCCCAGCACCGCGAGGTCAACGGCGTCTACAATCTCGGCTCGGGCCAGGCGCGGTCGTTCAAGGCCATGGCCGAGGCGGTGTTCCGCGCCGCCGGCCAGGCCCCGCAGATCGACTATATCGACATGCCCGAGGTCATCCGCGACAAGTACCAGTACTTCACTGAGGCGAAGATGGATCGGCTGCGCGAGGTCGGCTACACCGCGCCGCTGACCTCGCTGGAGGACGGCATCGAGGACTATGTCGCCGGCTATCTGAACACCGACGATCCCTACCGCTGATCCGCGGCCGGCCTTGGGGCGGGAAAGGGGCTTAAACCCTTTCCGGCCTTGGTGTACCCAGGGGGCATGGGTGCGCGCTTCAAGGGCTTCAAGTTCTGGGTCGTGATCGGCGGCGTGCTGCTGGCGGCGCTGCTGCTGGCGGCCGCCTTCGTGCAGCGCGACGACATCCTGCGCACCGCGCTGGACCCCAAGGTGCCGTACCAGACCTATCGGCCGCCCGCCGCGCCGGACTACGCCCAGCCCGCCGCCTGGGCCCTGCTGCCACGCGATCCGGGCGGCCCGGCCGCCGCCGACCGACCGGCCGACGTGTTCTTCGTCCACCCCACCACCTATGACGGCGGCCGCGAGTGGAACGCCCCGCTGGACGATCCCAAGGCCCAGCGCCGCCTGGATCGCACGGTGCTGCCCAACTATGCCGGGCCGTTCGCCCGGGTCGGCCGGATCTTCGCGCCCCGCTACCGCCAGGCCAGCCTCTACACCTCCCTGACCCTGCGCGACGACGCCCGCGAGGCGCGGCGGTTCGCCTATGGCGACGTGCGGGCGGCGTTCCGGCTCTATGTCGCGCGCTACAACCAGGGTCGGCCGTTCGTGCTGGTCGGGGTGGAGCAGGGCGGGACCCTGGCGGCGCGGCTGCTGCGCGACGAGATCGCCCCCGATCCGGCCCTGCGCACCCGGCTGGCCGGGGCCTATCTGATCGAGACCGTGGTGCCGCGCGACGCCTTCGGCTCGCAGGCGATGATCCCCGCCTGTCACCAACGCGGCCAGGCCGGCTGCGTGGTGGCCTGGGCCTCGCTCACCGAGGGCGACTTCAGCCGCGCCCAGGCCCTGACCACCCGCGCCCTGGTCTGGGACGACGCCGAGCAGTTGGTCGAACTGAACGGCCGCCCACCGCTGTGCGTCAATCCCTTGCTGGGGATGGAGACCGACGAACGGGCTCCGGCCCGGCTCAACCTGGGCGCCGCCAACGCCACCGGTCTGGAGTGGGGCGCGCGGCCGGCCTTCCTCAAGCGCCAGATCGCCGCCCATTGCGAGGGCGGCCTGCTCTACACCAGCCGGCCCAAGTCGAGCTCGCTGCGCGATTCCGGCTCGTGGGCCGACCGCCGTAAGGTCGACAGCTTCAACCTGTTCTACGCCGACATCGAGGCCGACGCCCTGGCGCGGCTGGCGGCGCTGAAAGCGCGGCCCGCGCCGCAGGCGCCGGCCAAGCCCTAGGGTTCACCCGGCGTCGTGCAGCGGCGAGGCGGGCTTCCAGTCGAATAGTTCCTGCAGCACCCGCACCGCCGCGCCGCGCGGCGAGGTCAGGTCGGGGTCGCGGGCCAGGATCAGCCGGGCGTCGTCGGCGGCGACGGCGATCAGGTCGCGATGCGCCACCGGGTCGGCCAGGCGGTAGGCGGGAAAGCCGCTCTGCTTCAGACCCAGCGGATCGCCGCCGCCGCGCAGCTCCAGGTCCTTTTCGGCGATCTCGAAGCCGTCGTCGGTGCGGCGCAGGATATCCAGCCGCTGCTGGGCGGTGGCCGACAGCGGTGGGTCGTACAGCAGCACGCACGAGCTTTCCCGCGCCCCGCGGCCGACGCGGCCGCGCAGCTGGTGCAGCTGGTCCAGGCCGAAGCGCTCGGCCTGTTCGATGACCATGATGCTGGCGTTGGGCACATTGACCCCGACCTCGACCACGGTGGTGGCGACCAGGACCGAGATCTCGCCGTCGGCGAAGGCGGCCATCACCGCGTCCTTCTCGGCGG
>JAQGIN010000203.1 GCA_028291125.1 Caulobacter sp. | reverse complement strand
GGTGCGGGTGACGTCGGCCGCCACCTCGAGCATCAGGCGCGCATCGATGGCGGGCTGGTCGACGCCAGCGTCCTTCAGACGCTGTTTCGCCGCCGTCCAGGCTTTGACGAGGGTGAGGGTCATGGGGCTTCTTAGCGTCCTCAGCCCGCCGGCGCGAGCGTGTTTCGGGCGGCCAGGCGTCTAGCGCCCATCACCCCCAACATCCATCATCCCCGCGAAGGCGGGTATGATGGGCTTTGGGGAAAGGTGGAGGATGGCGATGGAGGAAGACCGCCCGTTCTACGTCTACATCGTCGCCAGCGGCCGCAACGGCACGCTCTACATCGGCCACACCGACGACATCGTCCGCCGCGCTTGGGAACACGCCGAAAAGGTCTATCCGGACTTTACCCGACGCCACGGCGTGGGCCTGCTGGTTTGGTACGAGATGTACAGCGACCGCGGCGAAGCCTTCACCCGCGAGCGTCAGATGAAGAAGTGGAACCGGGCTTGGAAGTTGGCCCTGATCGAGCGGACCAATCCCGGCTGGCGTGATCTCGCCGCCGACTTCAATCGCTGACCTAACCCACAAGCCATCATCCCCGCGAAGGCGGGGACCCAGGCGTTTTATCGTCGAGCGCCGCGGGTGCAGAAAAAGCCTGGGTCCCCGCCTTCGCGGGGATGATGGGTTTTAAAAGAGGGCTTTAAGGAGCCACCCCCACCGCATCCCCCGCCCGCACCGTCCCGCCTTGCGTCACCCGCAGATACACCCCGCAGAACACGTGCCCGTAGTGGTCGAACAGCGCCTTGACCACGTCGAGGTCGCGCGCGGCGGTGGCCGGGTCGACATGGGTGGCGGCGCAGCGGACGATCGGCTTGACCAGCTGCGCGGTCGCCTCGCCCAGCCGCAGGTCGCGCCCGGTCCAGCCGTTCTCGGCCCAGGCCTCCCAGCCCTCGACATAGAGATTGGCCCGGAACCGCAGCGGGTCGACCGGCCGGCCCAGCTTGGCCGCCAGGTCGCGGACGCTGGCCAGATTGACCACCGAGACGTGGCCCGAGCGGCTGTCCATGAACCGGTGGTCGCCGGGGGCCCGCAGCACCCGCAGCGGTCCGCCGGCCTCGTCGCCCAGCAGGTCGGTCAGCCAGGCGGCGAAGGCCTCGCGCCCGACCGCCTGGGTCAGACGGCCTTCGAAGGCGGGACGGCCGTCGGCGGCGGCGGTCAGCACGCCGCTCGCCGCGTCATAGGCGGTGCGGGCCCTGGCCACGGCGGCGATCTTGGCCAGCACCGCGAACTTCATCTTCGAGACGTGCTGGGGGTCGGCCGCGTCGAAGCCGCTGGGCCCGTCCTCGACGGCGTAGAGCCGGTCGCAGGGAAAGCAGGCGCCGGCCGCCAGCGTCGCCGAGTCGAGGCGTTCGGGCGTGAAGCCCTTGACGGGATGGCGATAGAGGTCGGTGATCCGGGCGGGCATGGCCCATGCTCGGCGACGGTGAAGCTCGAGGCAAGCGGAACGGTGCGGCGGTTGCGGAATTGTCAGGGCGGAGACCACAGATGAGCAAAGCCCGCCCGCGCGACCTGAAGGCCTGGCTGGGCTCGCGTCCCTATCACCTGGCCCCGTGGATCGCCCTGCTGGCCCTGGCGCCGTTCGCCTTCCCCAAACGCCCGGCGCCCGAGCCGCCGCCGCCCGGGCTGAGCGAGGACCGCGCCCTGCCACCGCACGAATTCGACGCGGTCGAGCCGGGCCGCGGCCGCGCCGCCCGCCATCCGCACCGCATCCCCTGGCGCGGCTGGCGCGACATCGCCTGGCGCACCTGGCGCGAGATCAGCGTCGACCGCCTGCCGGTGGTGGCCGGCGGGGTGACCTTCTACACCCTGCTGGCGATCTTCCCGGGGCTGGGCGCCTTCGTGGCCCTGTACGGCCTGTTCGCCGACGTCGGCGCGGTCGAGCTGCAGCTGCGGCAGATGTCGAGCGTGTTCCCGGCCAGCGTCGTGCAGATCGTCGGCGAGCAGATGCTGCGCCTGGCCAGCCAGGAGCAGACCAAGCTGGGCCTGGCCTTCGCCGTCAGCCTGCTGCTGTCGGTGTGGAGCGCCAACGCCGGCATGAAGGCGCTCTTCGACGGCCTCAACATAGCCTATGACGAGGACGAGAAGCGCAACTTCTTCACCCGCAGCGCCCTCACCTATCTGTTCACCTTCGGGGCCCTGGCCTACGCCGCCGTGGTCGCCGGGGTGCTGATCGCCGCGCCGTTGATCCTGGCGCGGCTGGGGATCTTCGCCGGGGTGTGGATCCCGCTGCGCTGGCTGGCGGTGCTGGCGATGACGGCGGCGGCCTTCGCCATGCTCTACCGCTTCGGCCCCTGCCGCGCCCGGGCCCGCTGGCGGTGGGTGGCGCTGGGGGCGCTGTTTGGCTCCGCCGCCTGGCTGGGCGGTTCGCTGGGCTTTTCGTTCTACGTCAACCGCATCGCCCACTATGACGCCACCTACGGCCCGCTCGGGACGGTGATCGCCTTCATGGTCTGGGTGTGGTTCTCGATCATGACCGTGCTGATCGGGGCGGAGCTCAACGCCGAGATCGAGCACCAGACCGCCATCGACTCCACCACCGGGGCCGAGCGGCCGATGGGGATGCGCGGCGCGGTGATGGCCGACACGGTCGGCCTGGCCTTTCACCCGCTGGTCACCTTGCGGCAGGAGGCCGCGCGCGTGCGGCGGATCGCCGGGGGGGCTTGGACGCGGGTTCGGCGGCGGCCGGAGCGGCCCTAGGGCCCGCCC